>NZ_JBEOVA010000028.1:0-103540 GCF_040295225.1 Streptomyces sp. NPDC002896
GAGACAACACAACATGCCATCACTGCCGCACGACAGCGGAACTATGTCTGACCAGCAGAAACACAGCCGTCACTCTCGGAAAGACAACGGCTTCTGAGCACTCCGCGTTCTGCCCAGACAATGTCTGGCAGGGGCTCACCCGCACACTCTTGCCGCCTACGCGGAACAGCTCATCGATGTGAACTGTTGGGAATTCTGGTGGGATTGACCCCACCCAGCCGGGAGGATCACGCCGAGCAGCCAGCCGCCGGGCGGAGGTGGCAGGCCCCAACGACCGCAGCTGACCGGGTCCCACCACAGTGCCGAACGGCCGGGGCGCTGCCGTGTCCGGGGTAGCGTCATCTGCGGCTGACGCGGCTGTCCCGATCAGGTGAACCACCGGCCACGCCCGAACCGCCCAGCGGCCGGGCGGCATCTTCGCAGGCATGACCGTCAGCCACTCCCACCTGCACCAGCCCGGACACGTCAGCATCACCATCCAGGGCGCCGACGAGAACACCGTCCTCGACTTCGCGTACGCCCTGGCGCTACGCAACAACGTCAGCGGGCCCGGCCAGCCCTGGCAGGTCCCCGGACGCCCTGGCGTCAACGTCCAGGTCTGCGGCCACCTCGAGCCCGCCGACGAACCGGGACCACCCGGATACGGCGCCGCAGTGGCCGATGGCTGTCAGTGCCAGATGCCATCGTGATCGGATGACCGCACCGAGCCGCGTGCGGGCCGAGGGAACCGGATTCCGGTCCGGCGCCCCAGCCCACGGCAGCGGCCGTCTACGGTCTCTACTGCGTGGAGTCAGCGCACTCGGCCGGCGGCGGGCCTTGCCCCCTCGGCGCCGCGACGGCGGTCGCCCTCAGGGGGCATCTACCGGCGGCGCTGACCCAGTGGCCGGCGGGGAGTGCCTGCCTGTCACAGCGTCTCCCCGCTGGGCGTAAGACAAATTGTCTTCCGCCTCTCGAGGGCTACCCGTCGAGATAGCCGAGCTCCGCGTCCACGCCGCAGTACCCGCAGCCGTCGACACCCTCGACCCGGGCGTGAAGTGCCTGCTCGCGCGTGATGCCCCGGATGCGTTCGCCTGCCATGTGGCAGCCGCCGACGTGCACGGCAACGGGCTGTGCACCGAGGGACTCCTGCAGCACCCACTCCGCCGTCGGCGGCCGCGCCTGCTCCTGGCGGCGCACCTCGGCCAGGCGCCGTTCCTCCTGCGCGATCCATCGGCGGGTGCGCTCCAGGTCGGCGACCTGGACTCGCTCGAGGAATCGCAACTGGTCAAGACGGGACGGCGAACGTTCGGTGTGACTGAGCACGCTAGTTGGTTGTGACCGCCCTTCCGTGATGACTACGACGGCTGCAGGAGTGCCGTCGATGCCGCCCTTCGCGACAGGTGGCCACAGACAGCGCCCCACGCCAGGGTGATCGTCGGTGCGGGCCTGGGTGTCCGACCTTCCTCTACTCCGGCGTGCACGCGCGCATGATGGACGCGATCACGTCGTCCAGTCCGTGCTCGGCCACCTCCGGTGGCAGCATTCCGCTGACTGCCAGGCCGGCGTAGCCGTGCAAGGCCGCGAAGATCGGCAGGGCGACGCGGTCCAGCGGCCCCTGCCGCACCTCGCCTCTGCGTTGCCCGTCGCCGATCAGTTCGAGGAGCTGTTCGGACCAGCGGTGGGCGACGGCCCCCAGCTCTTCCGACGCTTCCGGGCAGGGCGGACCTTGATGTGCGGCCTCTGGTGGGGCTCAGTCCACGCGGATGCCGCCGATCCGGGTGACCCACTCCGGGTCGCGGTGGTCGAAGGCGACGCTGACGCCGGTGTCCATCGCGGCGATACGGCTCATATCCTCATCGGTGAGCTCGAAGTCGAAGACGTCGAGGTTCTCCGCCATGCGCTCGGGCCGCACGGACTTGGGGATGACCACCACGCCGCGCTGGATGAGCCAGCGCAGCGCCACCTGGGCGATGGACTTGCCATGCGCCTCGCCGATGCCGGTGAGGGTCGGGTCGCTGAAAATGTCGTTGCGGCCTTCGGCGAGCGGCCCCCAGGACTCGATCTGCACCCCCCGCACAGCCATGAGCGACTGGTAGTCCGCGCGCTGGAAGAACGGGTGAGTCTCCACCTGGTTGACCGCCGGGGTGATCTCGTTGTTCTCGATGAGGTCGACCAAGCGGTCCGGGTAGAAGTTGGACACCCCGATCGCCTTGATCAACCCTTGGCGGTGCAGGTTCTGCATGGCCCGCCAGGAGCTGTAGTAGTCCCCGTACGGCTGGTGGATCAGGTACAGATCCAGGTAGTCCAGGCCCAGGCGCTTGAGCGACGCGTCGAAGGCCCGCTTGGTGCCGTCCTCACCGCCGTCGTGCACCCACAGCTTGGTGGTGACGAACAGCTCGCTGCGGGCGATGCCGCTGGCCTTGATGGCGCGGCCGACCGCCTCCTCGTTGCCGTAGACGGCGGCGGTGTCCAGATGGCGGTAGCCGGCAGCCAGGGCGTCGGTGACGACCTGCTCGGTCTGCTCGGCGGGAACCTGGAAAACGCCGAACCCGAGGATCGGCATCTGTACGCCGTTGTTCAAAGTGACCTGAGGGATCTTGGTGGACATGGTGAAGCATTCCTTCGTAGTTGCACGTGTCGTCATCGCACGTGTCGTCGTTGCCTGCCGTCTGCAGACGGTGAGCCAGTGCTCGGGCGGCAGGCGGGGCCATGCGCCGCAGGCGCATGCTGAGTGGGACCGACGAGGATCTGTAGGGGCTCGTCAGTGCAGGGCGTGCGGAGGCCTGGTCGACCGAGCCGGCCTACGGGGAGCCCGGATTCCCCGACCGCTAGGACTGGCGCTGCTCCTGCTCGTCCTGTTCCTGCTGGGCGAGGGTGGCGGCCCAGCTGGCGAGCAAATCGAGCGCCTCCTGTGACCTCGACCGCGGCTCGGCGGTGAAGATGAACAGCATCAGACCGGGGTCGGAGGGCAGCTCCAGCCCTTCGTAGGACAGGTCCAGGTCACCGACCACCGGATGGTGCAGCCGCTTGGTCCCGCTGCGGTGAAGACGCACATCATGCGCGGCCCATAGGGTGCGGAACTCCTCGCTGCGGGTGCACAGCTCCCCGATGAGGCCGGTCAGCGCCTTGTCGTAGGGGTTCTTGCCGGCCTCGGCGCGCAACACCGCCACGATGTCGCGGGCCGTGCCGTCCCAGTCGCGGTAGAAGTCGACAGCCCGCGGGTTCAGGAAACGAAACCGCGCCTGGTTGACCGGCCGGGCAGGATCGTCGAACAGAGGCGCGAGCAGCGCCCGGCCCAGACGATTGGCCGCCACAATGTCGCCGCGGCCGTTGCCCACCCAAGCGGGTGAAAGCTGACCGTCGAGGATCTGCTGAATGCCCGGACGCACCCGCCGCGCCGCCGGACGGCGCCGCACAGCCCCGCCAGCGTTGGCCGCTCGCGCCAGGTCGAACAAGTGTGCCCGCTCGGCCTCGTCCAGCTGCAACGCACGGGCGACAGCATCCAGCACGCTCTCGGAGGCGCCGCGCAGGCTACCGCGCTCCAGCTGGGTGTAGTACTCCACCGAAACCCCCGCCAGCTCAGCCACCTCGCCACGGCGAAGGCCCGAAACCCGGCGCCTGCCACCGTGCGTGACAAGACCCGCCTGCTCGGGAGTGACCTTGCCACGGCGGGAGACTAGGAACTCTCGTACCTCGCTGCGGTTGTCCATGCCCTCCACGCTACGAGCCTGCCCCTGACCCTGGGAGATGCTGCCAGCACCCCCTCAACAGCACCCTCCGCGCGGCTAGGCACTCGGACTGCGCCGGCCTTCGGGCTCAGCTACTGCGACGAGGGGGTGACGGCCTCCATTGGTGGGCCCGCCTGCCTGCGTTGCGCGCTGATTGGATGCACATCTATGTGCTGGCCGTCGGCTCGGGACGACCGACCTGGTCGATCATCGTTGCGGTGCCGGAATCTCCCGGCATGCGCTCGATCGCCACCATGGCGGCGTCGTCATCTGTCCGGTACGTCGAGGACCGCCGCGGTGATGAATGCCTCGCCGCGACCCTCGACCTCCTCACGGGGGGCTGCGGCGTCGTCCAGGTCCGAGGACGCCGTTTCCTCCAAGAAGGTGACCAGCGACGACAGGTCGGCCTGCCTGTGGGCTGCGCCCCGGAAGGCACCGAGAAGGAGAGCGGCATCCCCGACGGCATCGAGGCCCTTTGCCGCGGAAGTCACCGATGATGATCCGGATACGTCAGGTGGAAGCGGCGAACCTCGAGTCCTCGCCTCACCACATAGGAAACCGTCTCACAACGGCTAACACAATGAGGTGGGTCGACGCTGCGC
Source organism: Streptomyces sp. NPDC002896 (assembly GCF_040295225.1). Classification (NCBI taxonomy): domain Bacteria; kingdom Bacillati; phylum Actinomycetota; class Actinomycetes; order Kitasatosporales; family Streptomycetaceae; genus Streptomyces; species Streptomyces sp. NPDC002896. The sequence continues at coordinate 4,310 of NZ_JBEOVA010000028.1, forward strand.
CGTGTCCGAGTGCTGAGTTGCACGGCTGAACAGGCGGGCGCTGTAGTTCCGGGGGGCGGGGAGGGCCGGGTTACCTGCCGTGGCTACCGTGGCCCCAGCACCCCACCGAACCGACCCCTGGAGAACCCCCGTGCCCGTACCCCTCGGCGAGGACGTGCTGGCGCTGCTGCGCCGCCCCAGCACCTGCTACATCGCTACAACGATGCCCGACGGCTCACCCCAGCTCACCCAGACATGGGTCGACACCGACGGCGAGCACGTCCTGATCAACAGTGTTGAGTCGCATCAAAAGACCCGAAACATCGCGCGCGACCCCCGGGTAGCCATCGCAGTCTCCGACCCCTCGGACCCAGCCTCCTACGTCCAGATCCGCGGCCGTGTGGTGCGTGTGACCACCGAGGGAGCGGTCGATCACATCGAGGCGCTCGCACAGAAGTACCTCGGCGGGCCCTACCCATGGTTCGGCGGCCGCGACCAAGTCCGGGTGATCTATGTGATCCAACCCGAGCGGATCAGCAGCCCCCGCGGCTAACAACGGCTGACTCAATGACCTGAGTTGCCATTGGGTGATCAGGCAGCAGGCGAGTTTACGGAACGCCTCGTGCTGTCCACCGCAGCTGGCCGAGCGTCGACTACCGGGAGACCTCTGGCGGCTCTGGGGGTGTGGGCGCCAGGCGGTGCGCTGATGGCCCAGGCGGGCTCCGAGCCGGGCGCCGTGGTGACCGTCACCGTCGTCACGGACCGCGTTCTCGTCTCCGTCGGAGAGGTTGAGCAGGCGTTGGACACCGTCCGGGCGGAGCTGGCCGACCTGCTCGGCCAGTGTCCAGCCGTTCCTCTACCTCGAGGGGCGCGAGCAGCCCCTGGAGGTAGTCCAGCGCCCGCTCGCGCGGCTCGGACCTGCCAAAGCGGTGGGCGCACCGGGCATGCAGCCCGGCTGCCCCTCGGACCGCGTATCGACCTGCTCGACCGTCAGCTCATCAGCACACGGTCGCGCTAACGAGCGTCAATTCACCCCGTCACGCCGCATGTGATTGCGGTACTAGCCCTCGACGAACGTGACCGTCTCGTCGAGAGGTGCCCGGCCCGTACGGGTGTGACCCACCGTGACGTCCTCGAACCCGATCGACATGCCACAGAAGAGGATGAGCTCGTCCGGGGGTGACAGGACCTCCGCGACGGTCTTGTGATATTTCGCCCAGGCCATCTGCGCGCAACTGTGCAGCCCTTCGGCGCGGAGCAGCAGCATGACGGTCTGCAGATACATGCCGACGTCGGACCATTGGGCCGGGCCCAGGTCGCGGTCGATGTAGCAGAACAGGGCGGCGGGCGCGCCGAAACAGTCCCAGTTCGCGGAAGCCGCCCTCTGGCGCGCCTCTATGTCCTCGCGCGCAATACCGAGTGCGCCGTAGCGCTGCTCGCCGAAGGCGGATCGGCGTTCGCGGTACGGGGACTTCAGTGCGGGCGGGTACTGCTCGTACTCCGGCTCATCCCAGGGGTCGCCTCCGGCCACGCGCTCGCCGGCGCGCTTCTTGAGCTCGGCCAGCGGCTGGCCGGTCAGCACGTAGGCGTGCCACGGCTGGAGGTTCGATGCGGACGGCGCCCAAGCCGCGGCGGACAGCACGCGCTCCAGCACCTCTCTCGGGACATCCCGGTCGGTGAATCCGCGCACTGCCCGTCGGCTCCTGACCGCCTCATAGACGTCCAAGGTCGCCTACCTCCCACCTGCTCAACGCGTCTATCTCCGTTACACTCGCGATGGTATCATTCAATACCATCTCGTGTTTAACTATCGTCGAGTACGAATCCTCAGCCCTCGGCTCCCCGTCTCGGGCCCCGCTCTTTGGAGAAAGTCCATGGCCACGCTGCTGCACATCGACTCGTCCGTCCTCCCCGGCGAGGCGTCCTCGTCCCGTTCGGTCGCGGACGCCTTCCGCAAAGCCTGGGAGGAGCAGCACCCGGAGGGCACGGTGATCTACCGCGACCTCGCCGCCGACCCCGTCCCGCACATCACCGCCGATGCCTGGTCCGCCGGTTACACCGCACCGACCGAGCGCACCCCGGAGCAGTCCGCCGCGTTCGCCGCGCGCGTGAAGCTCATCGAGGAACTGGAGCAGGCGGACGCCGTCCTGATCGGCGCCCCCATGCACAACTTCTCGATCCCGTCGACCCTCAAGGCGTGGCTGGACAACGTGCTCCTGCTCGGCCGCACCGCGGGCGAGACCCCCTCCGCCCAGGGCACCCCGGTCACCGTCATCGCCAGCCGCGGCGGCTCCTACCGGCCGGGCACCCCGCGCGAGGGCTTCGAGTTCGTGCAGAACTACCTGGAGGCCGTCCTCAAGGGCACCCTCGGCCTGGACCTCGACTTCATCGTCCCGGAGCTCACCATGGCCCCCCGCAACCCGGCCATGTCTGAACTGGTCCCCCTCTACGAGGCCTCCCGCCAGCGCGCCTTCGAGGACGCGACCACCAAGGCCAAGGAACTCGCGGAGCGCCTCGCCGCATAAACCCCCGGGCCATAGACGCCGTGTGACACCTAGCCCCAGGGCGTCACACGGCGTCCTCGTCACCTGCGCCCACTCCGGCGGTGACGGTGGCGCTCTGTCCCTGGGGGCAGGTGCCCCGGCCTGGAGGCGGCCGGCGCGTTCGGCAATGCCAGCGGGCCGCGCATCGAGACGACGGCAAGGCGTGCGAGGGGTGAAGAGCACACCGCCGGCCAGGTATGCCGCGCGGTAGCCGTGCGGACAGCGCGATCCCCGTCAGCGACGAAGCCCTGACCGCCGCCCGCAGCCAGGGTCGGCGCGTAGCGACGATGGCCGCAGCTCTCAAGGTCGGGTTCGCCGTGAAAGCCGCATGAGACGAAGCGCGCCCACGCGGCAGGCAACCGTCGCGCGGGCGCGCTTACGCCTCACCGCCTGCTGGATAGGTAAACCGGGTCAGCAGCTCCGTCAGCTGCTTGGGCTCGCCGGGCCCCAGTTCGGCAACCAGACGCTCAGCCAGCGGCTCCGCCGCCACATGAGCTGCATCGAAAAGCTCGATGCCCTGAGGCGTGATCTCCACTGCCCGCACCCGCCGGTCCCCCGGAACGGTCTTGCGTACGGCGAGCCCCTTACGCTCCAGGTCGTCCACGACCCGCATGATTCCCGCCTTGTCCGACCCCGTTGCCGCCGCCAAGTCCCGCTGCACCGTGGGCCCGCGGTCGACCAGCACGATCAGCACGGCAAAATGCCGCAACTCGATGCCGAGCGGCCTAAGGGCCTCCGCCATCACCGCGGCCGCGTGCCAGTGCGCCCGACGCAGCAGCAAGCCGAGAGCGAAAGGCGAGGTATCCCCGGGGCGGTCGGTCGCACGCGAGGCGGTGGTTTGGTGAGGAACGTCAGCGGTCATGAGGCCACATTACAGCCACCCATTCGTTCGATACGGTATCGTTTGAAACTAAATGCGGATGCGTCTGCTGCGGCCTTGTTGCCTCACGCCTGAAGGACCTGGTCAAGACCGCGGGGCGCGATGACAGGTGGAGGTGTGCTTCCAGATCGCCAAGGGCGAGTGCGGCCTGCACCACTACCAGGTGAGGCTCTGCCGGGCCTGGTACCGGCACATCACCCTCGCCATGGCGGCTCTGGCCTATCTGACCGCCGTCCGTGCCCAAGGAGCCGAAAAAAGGGGCAGCGGATGCGGGGAACACGACCTCATACCTCTCAGCGTTCCGGAGATCCGCCGGTTGATCGGGCGCGCCATCGCACGCCCTCGGCCGATCCCAAGGCGGACTGACCACCAAAATCCACCTCGCCTGCGGCGGCCGGGCACGTCCTCTCGCCGTTCTGCTGACCGCCGATCAACGCCATGACAGCGTCTGCGCACGCCCCCTGCTCGAACGCATCCGCGTGCCGCGCAACGGACGGGGCCGGCCACGCTGCAGACCCGACCATGTGATCGCGGATGAGGCCTACGGCTCTCGCGGCCTGCGCGGCTACCTGCGACGACGCAACATCGCTCACACCATTCCGGAGAAGCAGGACCAGAAAGGGCACCGCCGCAACCGCGGCCGCCGCGGCGGCAGGCCACCTCAGTTCGACCGGGAGACCTACCGCCAACGCAACATCGTCGAACGCTGCTTCAACCAACTCGAAGGCTTCCGCGGCATCGCGACCAGATACGACAAGACCGCGACCTCCCACGAAGCAGCCGTCTGCGAGGCCTCATTCCTGCTCTGGGCAAGATCCGTTTGAAGACGGGCCCTTGCGGCATCCACTCAACCAGCGGCAGACATCGCAGGCGTCCCCCGCCGCATCCCGCACCGCCCCGTTCACGCGTCGCCCTTGAGCAGAGCCGCGCAAACTGTGCGGAACGCCAGCTCAGCGGCGTCTCCATCCACACCGGTTGAGCTCGCCAACACTCCACCCATACACGGGAGATGCCCTGCTCGCCGCAGTCTGCAGCACGCTTCAGGAGGGGCGTGGGGCTCGCTTGTCCTTGCGTTGTACCAGTTCCTCCTCGTCGACGAGGACGAGCATGGGCTTGCCGGGCTCGCACATCATCGTGACGATGAACCGACTCGGTACGTCCGTACGGTTGTTGCCATCCTGGTAATGGATCACATCGCCCCCCGGCTCCCAGAACGCCTCCCCGGCCCGGATCACCCGCTCGGGCTCTCCCTCCAGCTCGAACAGCATCTCGCCCTCCAGGACATACCCGAAGGCCGGCCCGAAGTGACGGTGCGGAGGCGTGCCAGGGTCTCCAGGGGGGAATTCGACGAGCGCAGTCATGACGTGTGCTCCTTCCGGAACGGAGGGTGGTTTCGCCTCCTGGATCACGGTGACTGCGGTTTTCCATGCCTCGGATCGCTGCCCCTGATTTCCTGGGCGGTTTGCCACCGGTTCGTTGTTCGGCATCACGCCACCTCCGGTCTCGGCGTCGATACGGAGAGCCGATCGCCCGCACCACAGATGACAGCATCAACCTGTGTGGCCCGGGGCCGCCTCGTCACGTAGATCAGCAACCGGTCATCGCCGTCCGCGCCCGGGCATCGATGGCACGGGCAGGCATGTCTAGAAAGACTACGCTGTCTCCGTACAGGCCACCTCTCCCCCGGGACGCCTGGACCAAGCAACGCTGACCGGTCACATGCGCACAATCTCTGAGCTTGGGCACGACTTCCGATCCGGTGAGCCCGCTGCCCCCGACAACGACGATCTTCATGCTGGCCAGACTGGCTCCCAGACCCTGTCACGCATCGGGCACCCCATCTGACCCGATCAGCTCCGTCGCAATGATCGGCCTGCACGGCCCTTGTGCGGGGCTTACGGTGGTCGCAGGCGATACGTTTCGATCTGCGGGCACACGCAGACGCCGACCGCGGTCGCCATGGCACAACAGAGAACGAACCGACTCCACAAGCGGACCCACCCGCACGGCTCACAACAACTCGTTCTTGGTACCCGCTCCTCCCGCATACAAGGGAGACGGACTCCTTCCCCGGACGCGATCGGAAACCTGAACAACCCAGTGAAAAGGTGCGCCATGAAGTTCACAGTCCTGGGTGGAACCGGCCTGATCGGCACACAGGTGGTCGAACGGCTGACAGCGGCCGGCCACGAAGTGATACCCGCTTCGCTTTCCACCGGAGTCGACGTGATCAGCAGCAAGGGCCTGGAGGAGGTTCTCGAGGGCGCCGATGTGGTGATCAACCTGACGAACTCCCCGGTATTCGACGAGTCCTCCATCGGCTTCTTCGACACGTCGATGAACAACATCGGGGCCGCGGCGGAGGCGGCCGGCGTCCGCCACCATGTGATTCTCTCAATCGTCGGCGTGGACCAAGTGCCCCAGCTCGACTACTACCGGGCCAAGGTCGGCCAGGAGAACGTCCTCAAGAACGGGCCGACGCCGTACTCGATCGTGCGCGCCACGCAGTTCTTCGAGTTCGTCGGAGCGACCATGTCCTGGACGACCGACGGTGACACCGTCCGCCTGCCGACCACACCTTTGCAGCCGATGGCCAGCGCCGACGTCGCCGCGGCGGTCGCGAGGGCCTCCTCGGACACCCCGTTGCAGGGCATCCGCAACACCGCCGGCCCTGAGGTCTTCCCTCTCGACGAGTTGGGCCGAATCACTCTGGCCGCACGCCCCGACGGCCGCCGCGTGGTCACCGACGACCAGGCGGGCATGTTCTCCGCAGTTGTCGGGGACGTGCTGATCGCACCGAAGGGCGCCGACCTGGCCCCCACGCACTACAGGGACTGGCTCCAGCAGCAGCCATAGCCGGACGCCGAGCCGCGTCGGGTCACTGAGGGAGCCAAGCAGTCGCGGCAAGGTCATCTCGCTCGGGGAAGGGGTGACGAGGGGGCCGGCATGCAGCCGAGGTTCCCCTTCGTTCGGATCCTTGCGAACATCAGGTCCCTGAAGAGGCATGCCCGGCATTGCCACTGTAGGCCGCGCCAAAACAATGGTGGCTGCCGGTAAGAGTGGGACCTTACTCGCGGTTGTGGGGGTGCATGCGGCGGTCCCCCTCAGCGGGCAGGCGCTCCGCTGACACGGCTTCTGCCTGCTTCTTCGTCCTCGCCCATGCTGGATTCGCCTTCCACCAGGGCCACCCATAACGAATGGATGAGACGCACGTCACACTCGGCTTCCTGTCACACATTGCCGGACCCCCCGGTCAGTAGTGCGTATCCACAACACGGCAAGGAGATCACCGTGGAATCGCGTCTCAACTACTTCGGCCACCCCCTCGCGGCGAAGGTGCTGAAGCACATCAACTCGGCCAACAAGGTGCTTTCGGACTCAACGCTGCCGGTCGTGATCCAGGAGCTGGTGAAGATTCGGGCAAGCCAGATCAACGGCTGCGGGTTCTGCACCGACATGCACATCAAGGACGCCGCCGCGGCGGGAGAGACCCCCCAGCGCCTCCACCTGGTCGCGGCCTGGCGCGAGGCCACGGTCTTCACCGACGCTGAGCGCGCCGCACTGGAACTGTCGGAGCAGGGCACCCGCATCGCCGACGCAGCCGGTGGTGTCACCGATGAGGCCTGGGCGAACGCCGCCAAGCACTTCGACGAGGACCAGCTCGTCGCCCTGATCTCCCTCATCGCCCTCATCAACGCCTACAACCGCATCAACGTCATCAACCAGCAGCCTGCCGGGGACTACCAGCCTGGCCAGTTCGGCTAGCCGACACCCGCCCGGCTCGGCACACACGGTCCGTCTCCATGCCGCCCCGACCTGCGGCGGGGAGACGGACTACCGGCGTCGACCGGTTCCGCTGAGCCAGGCGGAATCTTCGCCGCCTCACAGCCCGGGCCCGTCATGGGCCGGCTCCGGCAGGCCGTCACTCGGCACCACAGCCACTCACACCCCCGGCAGTGCCATACCCTCACTGCCTCATGGGTGACGCAAAGAAGCGTCGGTGAACGTCGTCTGCCCACTGCCACCCCGAAGTCTCCGCTCCGCCTTCCGGCTCAGTGCGCAGCGGCAGCGCCGGCAACACGCCGCTGCCTGGAGCAAGGACCGGCCCCTGTGCCGCCTCTCGCAATGTCCGGCAATCAGCCGACCCAGGCACCGGATCCGGAACGACGTCGCCCAGCACATAACACATCTTCTAGTTGGTAAACCAATGCGATTCGGTGCCATGGTGAGAAAGGTGGATCATGAGGGTTACTCGGCGCCAAAGACCAGCCACATTGGCACCCTTTGGCTTCAGCGGAGACGACTCGTCGAGTGGTCGTGGCCATGAGAGGCGTCGCACCATGACGGGCGACAAGGGGACGCATCCCCTGTCATCGAGCCGGCCGCCCGAGGACCCGACGTCGGCGGGCTTGCGCGCTCTTCCCCGTCCCGTGGCCGTGGTGGTGGGCGCCGGTGGCGTGCTCGGAGCGGCGCATGTTGGTGTCGGGTACGCGCTGGAGCAGCGCGGATTCGTCCCGGACATGATCATCGGAACCTCGGTGGGTGCCCTCAACGGGGCCATCGCGGCCGCCCACCCCGACAGGGCCGCGCCGTGGCTGGACCACGTGTGGACGCAGTTGCGTCGCCGTGAGGTGTATCCGCTCGGCTACCTGTCCTCACGGGCCAGCCTCTTCACCGATCGCGGCCTGCGTCGACTGATCGCTCGGGCTGGGCTGCCGTCGCGGATCGAGCAGTTGGCGGTCCCGTTCACCGCGGTGGCCATGGACCTGGTCACCGGCGCTCCGGCGCTGCTCGACCACGGAGACCTCGAGTCCGCGCTGCTGGCCAGCGCAGCCATTCCCGGGATGCTGCCCCCGGTGGATCGTGAGGGCCAAACGCTCGTCGACGGCGGGGTGATCGCCTACGTCCCGGTACTGGCGGCCCAGCAGGCCGGGGCGGCCAGCGTGGTGGTGGTGTCGACCGGGCCGGAGAGCTCGCCGTTGCGCCCCACCAATCCCCGCCGACGTGCCAGAGCGATCGCCGCCAGGGCCGGGCTACTGCTGTTGCACCATCAGATCGAGCGTGACCTGCAAGAGGTGTCCAAGCACATCCCGACCGTCGTGCTGCCGACCGGCATCGAGGCCTGGCCCGCCCCGTGGGACTTCGGCCAATCCCAGCGGCTGATCAGCACCGCGTCCCTCGCGGCGGGGCGCTTCCTCGACGACCTGCGCATCAGCGGGCCTGGCCTGTATCGGGCCGACGATCCTCCGGCGACATCGGTCAGTCCGGGCGAGGCATCCCCTTCCTCCGTATTGGGGCTCGGCCTGTGAGTACCATCGCGTTCCTCAACATCGCCATGCACGGGCGCGTCAACCCGACGCTGCCGGTCGTCGCCGAGCTTGTCCGGCGCGGCCACTCCGTCTCGTATCACACCTCGCCCGCGTTCCGTGAGGAGATCGAGGCCACCGGCGCGACTGTCTGCCTCTACCCCGGAGGCGACCAGCCGCTCCCCGATCCGCCGACGCCGGTCACGCTGATGGAGGGGCTCGCGTACACCACCGTCCGCTTGCTGCCCGCCGTGCTCACCGACCTGCGCCGCGTCCGGCCCCACTTGATCGTCCACGACAACGCCTGTTTGTGGGGCGCAGTCGCCGCCCGCGAACTCAAGGTGCTGGCGGCGTCGTCGTTCACCACGTTCGCGTTCAACCGGCATGTGCCCAGCCCCACCCGCGGCTCGTGGGATCTGCTGGCCGCAGCTGCGGCTCGGCCCCGCAGCCTCCAGGGCTACCTGCGGTCGCGCTGGGGTCTGCACCGCCGCTTCGACACGCGTGGGTTGCCACTGCTCGACCTGGGCAACATCCGCCAGCCGCTCAATCTGGTCTACACCTCGCGGGAGTTCCAGCCTGCCGTCGAGGACTTCGACCAGTCCTACCGGTTCGTTGGCCCAAGCATTGGCGCCCGCCCAGTCGACCCGACGTTCCCGGCCGATCGGCTGCACGACCCGGTGCTGTACGCCTCACTGGGCACGGTGTTCAACGCCGACCCGCAGCTGCTGCGCAGCTTCGCCACTGCGCTCGCCCCGCTGGGCGGCACCGTGATCATCTCCACCGGGCAGACCGATCCCGCCGCGCTGGGTCCGTTGCCGGCCAACGTGCTCGCCCGCCGCTCCGTGCCGCAACCGGAGGTGCTGGCCCGCGCGGCGCTGTTCGTCACCCACGGCGGGATGAACAGCGTCAACGAGGCCATGTACGCCGGGGTTCCGATGCTGGTGGTCCCGCAGGGCGCTGACCAGCCGATGGTGGCCCGGCGCGTCGCCGAGCTCGGCGCCGGCCTGTCGATCCGTACCCAGGACGTCACCGAGGCCTCCGTGCGTGCCCTCGCCCGGCGCCTGCTCGACGAACCCCGGTTCCGGGAAGCCGCGACCACCCTGCAGGCCGCCCAGCACAAGGCGGGTGGATATCGGCGCGCCGCCGACGAAATCGAGCGGTACCTGCATGCGGCCGGCGCGGTCAGTCAGTCGGCTCCCGTCGATCCGTCACAGCGAGGCTGAGCGATGTCACCCGTCGTCGTTCTGCTGCTGTTCGCCGGGCTGTCGGAGGCCGCCGGGCGCATCCTGCCTCTGGTAGCGCGCCGCCCGGGCATGTCGCGGACTTTTGTGGCCGGGTTGCTGCTGCCCGGTGGCCTCGTCGAGGCTGCTGTGTTCGCGCTGTGGCCGCTGACCGCATGGACCCTGGCCGAGCTGGTGCAGTCCCCTCCACCGCCAGGCGCCGGGTTGGTGTGGACACCGGGCCTGGTCGCCCCGCTGGTGCTCGCTGCCGTCCTTGCATTCCCGTTGCTCGGGCCCCTGCTCCACCTGCTGCTCTTTGTGGGGGTCGGGGCCGGTCTGGCCAGCCCGCTCGCCGCGGCGACCGGGCTGGGCTGGTGGGCCGCCGCCGGTTGCGTGGCCGTCGCCGGGGCCGGTCTTGGCGTCGCTGTAGAGGCCGTTCGGCGTCTGGTCGTGAGGATCAGTGCGACCCGGGCACCGGAGCCGATCGCATGAACGACTTCCTGATCTGGATCTGCGCGCTTGGGCCGGTGCTGCTCGCCGAAGCTCTGCTGGCCCGCTACGAGGTGCTGGCCTACACCGCCGGCTGGCGGGCCCCTACCACCGAGCTCCCGGAGGGCGTGCCCTATGCCCGGGGTGCGGCCCCTGACAGTCCCCCGGACGCCTACCTGGTCTACCTGGTCTACCTGGACGGCATCGGGAAACGCCGCGTTCGCGACACCCGCGACGGCGGCCAGCTGGTCAAGGCCCTGATCGCCGGAGCGCCGGAGCTGCGGGTGCTGGGTCAGGTGCAGCCCTACTCGCCGCTGGCCGACCCGCTTGCTGATCGGCCGGTGTGGGCGTGGCTGCGCCGCCACGTCGGGCTGCTCTTGTTCCTGCACAATGTCATGCAGATCTTCGTCGCCGCCGACCACCGATACCGCCCCCTCTACAACCGGGCCGTCGGCTCCCAGATCGCCACGCAGCTCCGCCTCGCCGGCTACCAGCCCGACAGCGGTATCCCCGTGGTGCTGCTCAGCTACAGCGGCGGCGCCCAGGTCGCCACCGGCGCGGTCGAAGAACTGCACACCCAACTGCGCTCCCCGCTCCTGCTGATCACGCTCGGTGGGTTCCACAACGGCGCCAACGACCTCACCCATGCCGAGCACGTGCATCAACTCACCAGCGCGACCGACTGGATTGAGCGGGTCGGCACCTGGATCTTCCCTCAGCGCTGGCGGCTGTTCCGCCGTAGCGGATGGAACCGCGCCGGCCGCGCCAGGAAGATCACCGTGCATCGGCTCGACCCGGCCACCCACCTCGGGCCGCGCAGCTACATCAGCCCGGAGGCCCAGCTGCCCGATGGCCGCAGCTACCTCGACCGCACCACCGACACCGTGATCGCGCTCATCCGCGCCCGACACAGCGCGACCGCGGCGACAGACGACCCGTTGCCATGAGGGCCTCGACCAGAGCGCGCAGCGCAGGGTCCGGCACGGTCGGCGCGAAATCGGCCTTGTCGGGCGTCTCCGTCGCGACGCCGTCGGCTGAACTACTCACGGAGGGGGCAATGAGCAACGGAGCCCGGAGCCCCTGCCCGGACAACGCCGCCGCCTGCCCCGTTGCCGCGGCCCGCGGGAGGCGGCCTTCACGTTGGCGGCGGCCGCCGTCCGGGACAGAGCAGCACCAGGACCCAGATCCTCACAGCCGCGCTCGAACTCTTCGCCACCAAGGGCTATTCAGGCGGCCTTCGCGTCGCGCCTGGGCCGGATCGCCCCCCGGGGAGACCGAGCGGACACCGGCGTTCACGTCCCTGGTGTCCGCGCAACTGGCCGGCCTCGTCATGCTGCGCTACGCCCTCGCGGTGGAGCCGCTGGGCTCACTCGACTTCGAGGAACTGATGGGCTCGTCCCGGCCATCGAAGTCCACTTCGACCGGCTGCCCCAGGAGGAGGCTGCCGGGGCGCCCTCGGGACGGGCCGCCGCCGAGGCCCCGGTTCGGATCCCCGCCTCGGCTGCTCCTCCCGGCGCTTCGGCGGCCTGGGCCAACGCCAGACGAAGACACCCCGCCCCGCGGCGAATAGGGAACGAATCCGACTTGCCCCTGCCCATGCGACATCCCCAGCTCATGTGGAGGGAGTGGACCATGGGATACCCGCAACAAGCAGGACGAGGAGCGTTCCGCGTGGTCCTACACGACCGGTGTGTAGCCGCGCAGCAAGGCCGCTCTTCCGCCAAGTCCGGTGTCGTGCTGAACGATCGGGTTCGAATCGCGTTGAGATACCACCAGGTGCTCCCTGTCTTGGCCGCTCGCTGCGAGCGGGCGGCCCAAGACGTAAAGCGGCAGGTCAGGTGTTGGTTTCCGCCTGGAGGGCAGCACGGTCGACGTCGAGTCCGGCGACCAGGCCGCGCAGGACGGGGCCATACTCCGGGTGGGCGAGGGCGAACGCCATCTGGGCGACCAGGTAGTCGGCCGGATTGCCGGTGTCGTACCAGCGGCCCTTGATGACCTGGCCGTATACGGCGCGGGTGGCGGCGTAGGCGTTGATGGCGTCGGTCAGGTAGACCTCGCCGGTGCGGTGCTCGTACCAGCGGCGGGTCTGCTCGCGCAGTTCGTCGATGATGCCAGGGGTGACGACGTAGCCGCCGATAGCCGCGTACGACGACGGAGCGGCAGCGGGCTCGGGCTTTTCGACCAGGCCGGTGATGCGCAGTTGGCCGTCTCCGAGGTCCTCCTTGACGATGGGCACGCCATAGCGCTGGGAGTCGGTGGGGTCCATCGGCATAAGGGCCAGCACCGGGCAGCCGGTCTGCTCATACGCGCGGACCAGCTGCTGGGCGCGGGGGACCTCGGCCACGAAGACGTCGTCGGGCCACAGCACCAACACCGGCTCGTCGCCGAAGGCACGGGCAGCGTTCAGCACCGGGGTGCCGTTGCCGTACGGGCCGTACTGGTCGAGGTAGGTGATGTGGCCCTGGCGGGCCAGCAGCGCCTCAACCGGTTGCCGGTCACCTAACATCGCACCCACGGGGTGCGCTACTCCCACGGCAGTTACTCGGTCGGCGACGACACCCTGTGGGGCGTCAACCACCGCAAGAAGGGCTCCGCAGACACCCTGACCGCGCTGAGGCCGATCCGCGCCGCCCGGCCCGACGGCGCACCCATCTACGTGACCCTGGACAACCCTTCTGCCCACAAGGGCCTGCGCCACCCGGAGTTCCGTGGCAGGACACGGTGCAGCATCTCGTGGACGGCTGCGGCCGCGAACAGCACGGTCAGCATGGAGCACACGACGTCAGTGGCGCTCATGCTTGTCGTGCCCTCCCACGGAGCGGGCCCTGCTTCGGTCGGAGCTGACCTGCCTGGACAGGAAGCCGCAGGTCAGTTCACGGGGCGCGGAGCACGCAGGTGGGCCCGCTGGGCCAGTTCCTCCTCGTCGACCAGCGTGAGCATCGGCTTGCCCGGCGCACACAGCATGGTCACAAGGAACCGGCACGGCGCGTCCGTGCGGGCGTTGCCGTCCTGGTAGTGGATCACGTCGCCGCCCGGCTCCCAGAACGTCTCGCCCGCCTTGACGATGCGTTCCGGCTCTCCCTCCAGCTCGAAGCGCACCTCGCCCTCGATCACGTAGCCGAAGGCCGGTCCCGTATGGCGGTGCGGAGGAGTGCCAGCTGCACCGGGCGGCCACTCGACCAGGATGGTCATGCCCGAGGCGCCCTCGGGGATGTGGAGCGGCTTGGCGTCCTGCAGCACCGTCGCCGCCGTCATCCACGTCTCGGGATGGGTGTCGCCTGCCGAATCCTTACTTGACACTGTGTAGTACCTCCGTAGTTGTTGCTTTGCACGGGCAGATGGCCGTGTGCCGCCAGATGGTCGGTGTACCAACCTTTCCCGAGGGCGATGACAGGGTTCGTGCGTTCGGGCTGGTCATGGGCTGTCTCGAAGTGAAGACCGAGTACACGCTGCGTCTGTGACAGATGCCACTGCTTTCGGAGCGGCTCATGAAGCGCAGGTTCGGGTCCCGCCCTGCACGGATGGCCATCGCGCGGCCACGAAAGCCGCGCGTTCAGCGGGTACGTCGTGACACTGATCCACTCTCTCTCACAACAGCGGTGTGAGCTGTCGTATGTAGTGCACGTGGCTGACCTCGCCGTCAGCCAGACGCACACGGGGTCGCTGACCCCTCGATGGGAAGGGACCCAGATGAGAGTCTGGTCAAGCGGCTGTTCGGCCGGGCCAACTTCGATCTGCTCCACAAGCGAGTGCTCCTGACGGCGCGAGGCCGTTCATGATCTCGGTTGTGGTGACCCTCCGTGGCAACCACGTCCCTCATCACTCACCACGGTGCAATGGGGTCGAGACCCACGGCCGGAACAGGTACGCACCGAGTGCATCGAGATCGTGTGAGGGCCAGGCGGCTGGACTCAGGGGCGGTCCCCTGCACGGTCACATGTCCTCACCCCCACGGTCGGTCACTGTGGCTGGGCCCGCGGGTGTGGGGAGCAGTCGCTTGCGGGGAGCCGCCAACCGGACAACCCGCGCATGACGGCGCGCGTCCTGCTGTGACGGCTTGTAGCATGGTGATCCAGAATTGGAGGACATCATGCGCGCCGGGGATGACGCGAACTCCCTTGACCAGGCGACGAGGGATTTCATCGCAGCGCGCCCCCAACTCTTTGGCATCGCCTACCGCGTGCTCGGCAGTGCTGTGGAAGCCGAGGACATCGTCCAGGAGGCGTGGCTGCGGTGGCAGAACACCGACCACGCCGACGTCCACGAGCCGGCAGCGTTCCTGGCTACGGTCACCGCCCGTCTGGCGATCAACGTCGCCAAGTCCGCCAGGATGCGGCGTGAGTCGTACATCGGGCCCTGGCTTCCGGAGCCAGTTGATACGAGCGTGGATCCGCAGCTGGGAGCGGAACGGGCAGAGGCACTCGACCTGGCGATTCTCTTCCTCCTGGAGAAGCTGAACCCCGTGGAACGGGCCGCTTACGTTCTGAGGGAAGCCTTTGACTACGCGTACAAGCAGATCGCGGACATCCTGGAGACGAGCGAAGCAAATACGCGCCAGTTGGTGAGCCGCGCCCGAAAGCATCTGTCAGCGGAACGCAGGGAGCCAGTCAGCTCCACCGCTCACCGGCGCCTGCTGGAGGTGTTCCTCGCCGCGGCGCAGACCGGCAATCTGTCAGTACTCGAGGATGTTCTCACGGCGGACGTGGTCAGTTACTCCGACGGCGGCGGGGTGCGCGGGGCATCCAGGATTCCGGTCGTCGGCCGTCCGCACGTCTCCAAGTACCTTGCCGCCTTCGCCCCACGTTTCTGGCCTCAGGCAGACATTCGCTGGGTCGAGGCCAACGGCAGGCCGGCCGTCCTTGTCTCGGCCGATGGAAACGCGGTGGCTCTGCTGTCCGTCGATGTGTCGGCACGAGGCATCGAACGCATCATGTGGGTAATGAATCCGGCCAAGCTGGCCCCTTACTTGGCTTCACTGGACAACTGAGACAGCCCTCCGCCGGCTCTGCGCCCGGGTGCCCCAAAGCGGGCTGGCAGAAGCTCGGCTACGGCACTGTGGGTGCGCGGTCCGTGGGGGGCGGGCGGGGTTCCTCACGCCCTGGGGTGCCCGGTCGGGCCTGGGCGGTCCGATGTCGCCGTGAGGTGAAAGCCGACGTCGCGCATGACGGCGTTGAGGGCGTCGGGGGTGGAGCCGATCCGGTGGCTGGGCTACTCGAAGGCGGTGCGCAGCTCGCTGTCCTCGAACCAGTGAAAAAGGTGGACGGGCTTGCCGCCGTTGGACGAGTGCATGACGGCGCGGGTGCCGGCCGAGAGGGTTTCGAGGACCTCCGGAGTCATGCCCACGCCGCCAGCGAGTTCCAGGGCGAGGGTCCAGTCGCCGCCGCGGCCGAGCCCCGCACGCGGCCGACCGCCTACTGCGCCTGTGTCGCGATCTGGATCAGGTTGCCGCAAGTGTCGTCGAAGACGGCGGTGGTGACGGCGCCCATCTCCAGGGGCTCCTGGGTGAAGCGGACGCCGAGGTCGCGCAGCCGCTCGTACTCCGCCTTCACGTCGTCGACGGCGAACTGGGCGAGCGGGATGCCGTCCTCGACGAGCGTGTCGCGGTAGGTCTTGACGACCGGGTGGCCGGCGGGCTCCAGGAGGAGTTCGGTGCCACCGGGCTCGTCGGGCGAGACGACGGTCAGCCACCGGTCCTTCTCGCCCACCGGGACGTCGTGCTTCTTCACGAAGCCGAGGATCTCGGTGTAGAAGCGCAGGGCCTTGGCCTGGTCGTCGACGAAGACGCTGGTCAGATGGATCTTCATGGGGTGCTCTCCTCCGGTCCGGGTGTGTCGGGCATGAGCCATCGCTCGGCGATCTGCCGCAGCGGGGCTGTGTTGAGGTCGTGGAACTTGTAGCGGCCCTCCCGCCTGGTCTCGACGAGCCCGGCGGTCTCCAGCACGGCGAGGTGCTGGGAGACCGCCTGCCGCGACATGCCGAGCTGATGCTTCATGCTCAGTCGCGAGCAGATCTCGAACAGTGTCTGTCCGGACTTCTCCGCGAGCTCGTCGAGGATGGTGCGGCGGGTGGGGTCGGCCAAGGCTTTGAAAAGGTCGTCGGCCACGACCACACGATAGGCAAATGCCCACTTGCCTATCAAGTCGAGGTGCGCCGCGTCCCGAGTCGGCCTGCCGTCGGCGGGCGCAGGCCCGCGGGCAGCGAGGACGCGGCAGGTGGACTGGGCGGTGCCCTGGCACTGCTCGCAGCCTGTCGTGGGATGCGCCGATGATTTGCAAAGAAGCCGCGTGGCTACAAGAAAACCTGGGGACGACGCACTCGATCCGTAAACCCCACTCCGCGCTGATCCGCACCGGCCGCAGGAGGTGACTGCCGCGGCCGCACGGCGCACCTGGCCGGGTTGCGGTGCGCCGGGCCGGCTTCGGTATCCACCAGGGCCTTCACCGCCTCGCGGCGTGCAAAATCGCGGCAGATGCGGCGATCCGATCGAGCAAGAACAGCGCCGCGATGCAAACAGCGATCCAGGCCGATAGCACCACAACACCGCTGACCAGCCCGTCGTGGTGGAAGTAGGCGATCCCGCCCAGTGCGCGGACGCCGACGCCCGGAGGCATCACCGAAGTGAGTGGTTTCAGCCAACCAGGCAGAAATTCGGGCGGCAGTACCCCACCGCTGCTGGCGTTCCCCATCACTATCAGGAAAATCGACGCCAACAGAACTCCAATCGGGCCGAAGATCCGGATCAACAGCACGGTGGATGCCGCTACAGCCCCCGCCATTAGCGCCACAAGGCCCGCGATGCCCAGAAAGGGACCGGGCATGGCTCCGAAGGCCGTACTCGCAATGAGTGCTGTCGCCAGCCCGCCGACGATCGCGAACAGCGCCAGACTGCTGACGCGTTGCCCGAAGGAGAGGCGCGGTGCCACTTGATAGGTCATCTGGCCGAAGAGAAACCCTGCCAGCACCAGCCCGAATGACGCATAGAAGACCGACAGACCCCGGCTGTCTCCATGCGAGAGCGGAAGGATGTCGATCACGGGCAGTTTCTCCCCTGCCCCACAGCCCGAGGTGCACAGACTGCCGAGTGGCGCCACCAGCGCGGACACCGCAGGACCGTTCGCACCCGCGTATACGATCTTGGGCCTGCCGTCGTCGGCCAACAGCGCAGCATACGCCTGGCGGTGCTCAACCGCCCGACGGGCCGAGGCGTTGTCCGGGTACCGGTCGACCTGGAAGCCGTCTGGCGAGACACGCTGCAGCCGGACGTCGAAAAGTGCCGCGGTCTTGTCGGATGCGGCGATGGCGACCGGCAGCCGGTGCGGCTGGGGCGTATGGAAGGCGGCGAGGAAAACGCTGACGAAGGCCAGACCGATGGTCAGCACAGTGATCACGGGCTTGAACACCGCCTGCGGACCGGTCAGCCCCGGCCGCTGGGGTGGGGCGTCGCTCTGCGGACCTGGATGGTGGCGGTGTCGACCCGGCCCTGGGTATGTGTCAGGGAAGTGACTTTGACTTGTGGAAGCGGTGCTGGGCATGGCTCCTCGGCCCTTAAGGTGTAAGGTAACTTGTATAAGCTACCTTACACATGGAGGGCTGCACCGGTGGCGGTGAAGGATCCCAGCGAGCGCATCGGCTACCTGCTCTGGCAGCTCTCGCACGCATACACGCAGCGCCTCGAACGAGCACTGCGCCCACTCGGACTGACCCAGGCGCAACTCAGCACGCTCGTCCGATTGAGCCTGGACGGGCCTCTGTCCAGTGCCGAACTCGCCCGCCGCTGCGGCGTCACCGCACAGTCCATGGGCACAGCGCTGCGGGGTCTGGTCGAGCGCGGACTAGTCGAGCGGCGTCCCCACCCCACTCACGGAAAGATCATCGAAGTGTGTGTCACGGCCGCGGGCGAGGCACTGGCACTGCGGGGCGAGACTGCGCTCGAACCGTGCGAGCAGGAGGCCCTGGAACCGTTCCTGCCCGAGGAACGGGAACAGGTGCGTACTCACCTCCGTCGCATGCTCGGCGCCCTCAACACCTCGGCGCTCGGACCGGGCAACGGAAGTCAGCGCGACGGGACATGAGTAGCGAACGGCTCAGCTCTGGAGCACGGGGAGGGTCGAGCACTGGGCCAATGCCCTGCATCAGCCGGAGGTGGCGGGTTCTGGATGGCTGGGAACCGCGTGCTGGCAGGCATGGCAGCCCGGGCCACCCTCGAAGCAGCACTGGAGCGTCGCGAGACCCGCGGCTGCCACAACCCCAGCGCCTACCCGGACCTGGATCCCACGCTGCGGGTCAATCTCGTATGGTCCCCGACGACGGGTATCACCCGCGAGAGCATTCCGGCCATCCCGGACGAGATTTCCTCTCTGATGGAAGAGGTCTCGACCGATGGAAAGCTTGCCGAATGAACCTCGTACAACACTGCGAGCACGCAATGGCGGCACACCCGTCTGCTCTCCTTCGAACACAACAGGTAACCGCCAGCGGAGTCGTGACGCGAGCGAATGAACAGCCGCACTGTCTCGTGCAACCTGGCCCCTGAGGGCCGCATCGGTGAATTTCCCCGATTCTTGCGAACCCCTGTCACAAGTAGATCCGCTGTGCTGTCTCTTCTAGTACAGACCGATTTGTTCGGTGACGGTGATCAGCTCATTCGGAGGAGCGCGCCGCACCACGAAAACCTACGAGAGGAATCCGCTGTGAAGGTCGTAGTGATCGGTGGAACGGGGCTCATCGGCTCGAAGCTGGTCGGCAAACTCAACGAGCACGGGCATGAGGCAGTCGCGGCCGCTCCTGGCACCGGCGTCAACACTCTGACGGGCGAGGGTCTGGCCGAGGTCCTGCAGGGTGCGTCGGTCGTGGTCGACGTGTCCAACTCCCCCTCGTTCGAGGACGGGGCCGTCATGGACTTCTTCCGTACCTCCACGACCAACCTCCTGGAGGCGGAGCCAAGGCCGGCGTGACGCACCACTTGGCGCTGTCCGTGGTCGGCACCGAGCGGCTCCAGGAGAGCGGATACTTCCGCGCCAAGCTGGCCCAGGAAGAGCTGATCAAGGCGTCCGGCATCCCCTACTCCATCGTCCACGCCACCGAGTTCTTCGAGTTCATGAAGGGGATCGCGGACGCGGCCACCGAGGGCGACACCGTGCGTCTGTCCCCCGCCAAGATCCAGCCCATGCACTCCGACGACGTGGCAGCGGCCGTCGGCCGTGCCGCGGTCGGCACCCCGGTCAACGGCGTGGTGGAGGTCGCCGGTCCCGACGTGTTCCAGTGCGACGAGCTCATCCGCGAGGTACTCGCCGCCACGAACGACCCCCGCACGGTCGTCACGGACCCGCACGCCCCGTACTTCGGTGCCGAGCTGCAGGAGACCTCGCTCCTTCCGGGTCCTGACGCGCACATCGCCGAGACCCGGATCAGCGACTGGCTCGCGCAACAGCAGTAAGCCCTGCGGGTGGCCCCTGCCTGCAGACGGGGGCCACCCCTGCGCCCGGCCGCAGGTTCACTACACCGCTGAACGGACACTGCGTTGGCCTTCCTTGCCGACACAGCGCTGGCAGCAGGTGGGGTCCTGATCAGCGACAAGGTGAAGCTGATTCTCGACATCTCCGCTGTACAGCGGGACCATGCAGTAGCTGCCTAGCCCGGGAAATGCCTGTCGGCGCATCAGCTGCCTGGCTCAGACAGCGCCGCATGCGCCGGCAGCACTTCTCAAGGGGCACAGCCCATGGCGTTCCGCGCCATGCCGACTCCGCCCAGTCCCCGGCCGGGACAGGCCTCGCACACGGCAGATGACTTTGTGGGGTCGTGGCGGCCACGTTGCTTTGCGGTCTCTGCCGCAGAAGGACACACAATGACCCAAGCCACTGAGAACCGAATTGACATCGCGGCCACAGTCGTTTCGCTAGCCGCTGAAGCCACCGAGCTGGAGACCCGTGTCAACGAGCTTCGCCAACAACTCGTGAACCTCAACGAGCGGATGAGAGCCATCTCCACCGCCCTGCAGAAGTTTCCCCCCAGTTGAGCGGCCGTACGAACACAGCCGTCGGTGACGGACTCTGGGCTGCAGGGCGATCCGGGGGCCTGCCGCTCGAGGACCGGGTTCTGGCTGTCGCGTACGGGCGCACGGGACGCTGCGGCACCCGCCCCGCTCCATTCAGCGAAGAAGACGCCGCTGAGCGAGGACGGCACGCTGGTTGCTCCCGCGGCCACAGCCGCTGAGCGGTCGAGAAGCTGTCGGCACTCGACCAACCACCTACTCGGCATCGAAGCCGATGCCCAGCTTGTCTGGTCGGCTGGCCGCGGGCAACTGAAGGGACGGCATGCTGCTCGCTCTCGAGCCCGTGCGGCACAGCCAGCCGAAGCCGTCGAGCGGCACACATCACGCGCCGCAGCCGCCGGCGCATCCCGACCGGCCTGCCCGCTGCCACAAGCACCTTTGCGTACCCGGCGGAAGAATCTCAAGAAGGTGCCGTAAGTCCCGGCCTGCAGGTGTCACGAAACGGCGTGCTTCGGGATGTCGCCCGACACGGCCGCTGGCATCGTGGGACGCACAGAGCCGGAATGCGCCGAACTCACCGAGCGGGCGCGCCACTGGCTTCGAGTGCAGCACTCACGCCCCACGACGCCGGAACAGCACGATGCCCTCGCCCGCGCTGTCCGCCAGGTGGAGCACAGCCGGCCAGAGTGAGTGTGGCCGTGCGCATCGCCAGGCGCGGAGCGGTGCGGCTGGATGTACACCATTCAGTACAACCACCGCCTCGGGCTGGTGTACAAGTCCGACGTAGTGACGGCGCACTGACCGCGGAACCGTAAGTACCGGGCCCACAAGGGCCGATGGGGGATCATCCGGATGCCGGTCAGCCGCCGTCGGGGTCCTTCCTGCGTACCCACCGGTCGCGGCCGGGCGAGGGGAAGCCCCCCGGTACCGCCGGTCAGCACGCGGGGGCACGCCGCCGGCAGGCGGGACGGCCGGTCCGTCCCGCCTCGCCCCGCGACACAACGCCGGACGAGGAGCCTTGAGGCGGCTGTCCCACAACGTTGCGAGGAGCTTCCCGGCTCACTGCAGGCGCCGTCCCTCCCGCAATCCCCCGGCCGTGCGCGCTTTCCCGTTCCGGCATGCTGGAGGCCACGGTCTGCTCGAACCGTGTTACCGGTTCGTCGCCGTGACACGTATCGTCACGATGCGGCCGCTCTTCAGGAGGTGACTCCTGCCGGTGGCGTGAAAATGCTGCTGCGAGGCTCATCCAGGCCTCGCCGGGACGCGGAACGACCCACTCACTGATCAACAACGTGTCAATGCTTTAATGGCATCGTTGGGAACGATTCCACGGTCTTGGGCTGGCGGAACTATGCGCGGCTCGCTGCCTAGATGGGTCCTTTACTCAGAGGTTTGATTTGATCAAGTGGTCGGGCCGTGAGCCCGCGAAAACACTGTGTGTCTGCCTGAGCTCCTGCGACAGCAGTCAGCGGCACCCCTGTGCCCCAGTCCTGTCACAGGAACGGGCCGATCCCGGTTCATCGAACAGATGCGATTGGAGCAGACGTGACTTTCAGTGACCACAGTTTCTGCAGCACCCGAACAAGCCATTCGGCGCCTCACGCCCGGCAGCACTTCGGCCTTCAGAAGAGTGTCCTGGAACCGCTGGGCGGAGCCGTCCGCAACCACACGGTAGCTGCGTGGTCCCGCCACTAGACAGCCGCAGCCGGAGGAACGAAGACCGCAGGATCATGCATCTCGAACCGTCCCCCACGACAAGTGACCTTGAAGAGGCTGTTTCTGTCTTTGTCCAGCACCGGACACGTCTCTTCGGGATCGCCTACCGCGTCCTCGGCAGCTCGGTCGAGGCTGAAGACGTGGTCCAGGAAGTGTGGCTGCGTTGGCAGAAGACCGACCGCTCCGCGGTGGTCAGCCCGGTGGCCTTCCTCTCGAGCACCACGACCCGCTTGGCCATAAACGTCGCGCGATCGGCGCGCGTGCGTCGGGAAACCTACATCGGACCGTGGCTGCCCGAGCCCATCGACACGAGCTCGGACCCGGAGGTAGGCGCGCAGCGCGCAGAGGCCCTGGAGCTGGCTCTGCTGCTGGTGTTGGAAAAGCTGAGCCCAACCGAGCGCGCCGCATACGTACTGCGCGAGGCGTTCGATTACGCCTATCCCGAGATCGCTGAAATCCTTCAACTCAGCCTCGTCAACGTCCGGAAGATCGTAAGCCGTGCTCGCAAGCATCTGTCGGACGAGCAGCGGGAGAGCGTGGACACGGCGGAGCACCGACGCCTTCTGAACGCCTTCGTCTCAGCAGCTCGAACGGGGGATGTGGCCTCACTGGAAGCCCTTCTCACCCCCGATGCCGTCAGTCTTTCCGACGGCAACGGTATCCGGGGCGCCGCTCGTATACCTGTGCTGGGCCGTGCACGCGTGGCCAACCTGGCGACCGCCTATCCACGGTTCTGGCGGGGCGCGGACCTCAGGTTGGTCGACGCCAACGGCCGTACGGGCGTGATGATCTACCGAGACGGCGAGCCCACCACGTTCCTGACGACAGCCGCCTCGAAGGAAGGTATCTACAAACTGTTTTGGGTGTGGAACCCGAGCAAGATCGCCGCGTTCCTTGATTCGCGTTCCCGCTTCGCAGCTGCTCTCGGCCCTGCGTCGGGTGGTGTGTAACTGCGGCAGTGTGACGAGGCGGTAATCGCGCGATCAACGGAGGCACGTGACAGCGTCTGCCCCGGGCGGCTGGCCGGCCGGCGAGCCCGGACGCGCGGGGTCACGCATGGCCCCCTGATGCAGCTGGCCTTCCCGACGGGGCGCGGACGACGACGGGGGGAAGCGGACGCTCACCGAACGGGACCTCTCTGCGGGCCCCATGCGGTGAGTAAGCGCCTCATGTTCACGGGAACCGAGCCGAGGACGCTGGCTGGAGCCTTCTGCGCGGGCGTGGGGTGCCGGCAGAAACAGCTGCCCACCAACGGCGACCACTCGCGAAGAGCATGTCCTCGATCCTGCGCCCGCCCGCCGTCCCCGTCCTTGAACGGGCCCGTCGGTCCCCGCACCTGCTTCCAGCGGGAGTACCCGTGTGAGGGAGCAGCCGCGTGCGGTGCTCGGGCGGGAGCGCTTCCGCCGGCAGAGCCGGCAGCGCGAGCGGTGATCGGCACTTCCCACGCACGGGCCGCACGGTGGCGCCAAGCACCACCCTTCCCTCAGGACCGTACCGTCATACATCAGCTGGTCCACCGGGCCGCCTCCGGCGTATCGGCCACCTGCGGCCATGGCCAACGGCTCCGAAAGCGCCTGTCAAAAAGTGATCAGGATCAGCCGTCGCCCTGCTGTGACGGGCTCTGGTGTGAGCGGGGGCCACCGAGGGTGGGGGGCTGGTTCCAGGAGCGCAGTTTGTCGGGGTTGAGTACGACCCAGACTTGCGCGACGTGGTGGTCGGCGATGTCGAGGCTGATGACGGCGGCGACTTGGTGGTCGTAGCGGGCTACGAGGCCGGTGCGGCCGTTGACGGACTGGGTGGTCAGGGTGGTGCGCGGGCGGCGGGCCAGGAATGTCAGCAGGCTGTGTGCGACCTGGCGGCTGCCGTGTACCGGCCTGATCAGTGCCCGGACCTTGCCGCCGCCGTCGAAGAACGCCGTGGCGTGCGGGCACAGCAGCGATGCCAGCAGATTGGCGTCCTCGGTCACGCAGGCCTGGCGGACAGCGCGGGCGAGGGCATCGTGCTGTTCCGGCGTCGTGGGGCGTGAGCGCTGCACCCGAAGCCAGTGGCGCGCCCGCTCGGCGAGTTCGGCGCACTCCGGCTCTGTGCGTCCCACGATGCCGGCGACCGTGTCGGGTGACATCCCGAAGACGTCATTGAGCACGAACGCCGCCCGCTC
Source organism: Streptomyces sp. NPDC002896 (assembly GCF_040295225.1). Lineage (NCBI taxonomy): Bacteria > Bacillati > Actinomycetota > Actinomycetes > Kitasatosporales > Streptomycetaceae > Streptomyces > Streptomyces sp. NPDC002896. The sequence goes on from NZ_JBEOVA010000028.1 coordinate 28,592, forward strand.
GGCCAGCGACAGGGAGTCCAGCGCATCCAGCAGAACTCGGCCGACCTCCTCCTCCAGCGTGGCAGCAGGACGCTCAGCCGCCTGGGGGCCCTCAGCGGCCCTTGCTACGCAGGTGGCGTCATCAGCCCGGTCGGATCGGGCGAGTCGGCTCAGGCAAATCCCGCCTGCGGTCTTCGCCAGCCAGCACCGGGGCGCTGTGATCTGCTTGCGCGCAGCGTCGGACAGCCCGTACCACCGGCCGTAGGCCTCATCGACAACGCTCTCTGCCTCACGGCGGCTGCCCAGCATCCAGTAGGCGACATCCAGCAGAAATCGACGCTCGTCTAGCAGCTCTGCGATCGGCATCGCGTCAGCGTGGTCCATACAGCACCCTCCCTCTCGCACGGCACCACACAATGCGGGCGCCGCAGCAGTGATCCAGGTGACGGGTCCGTGCACGATGGACGTCAGTGTTCCCTCTGCAGACACCTGGCAGGCCTCCAGTCAGTGGGAGTGCTTTTGGACGAAGGGCTGGCATGTCGTCTACGGGCGCGCCGAAGGGTGAGTCGGTCGTGTACCTGCCCGGCACGACAACCCCGGCTCTCCTTGGCGGGAGTGTTCGGCAACGCAAGATTTCGCGCACAGCGCCCTCTTTTTCTGTGGCCTCGTCAGTTAGACCGGAGACCGGCAGATGTTGTGACACCGCCGCATCTCGCTGGTCGGGCCGCAGAGCGCCGCTGTCGGGTTGTGACGTCGAGTAGGCCCTCTCCGGGGCGGTGCCAGCGCGCTGCGCCAGGAGGCACGCGGCTGATCGACACCGGCTCCCCTGGCTCAGCGCCGCGGCGGCCGGGCAGGCCGCCGCAGCGCTCTCCTCGCGAGCGCGTTCTTCAGCCGCGCCGGGCCAGGCCCGTACGGCAAGCAGCGTCCATCGCGCGGCTGTCACACCTCCGTCAGCTGTCCGGTCAATGCGGAGGGTGGCTCGCGCGCCACTCGCACAAGCCCTGGCAGCGAGGAAGGAAGCATGTATGGCCTCAGGAGCCGGGGACCACCGATGCATCCGCGCTACGACCGCCCACGCTTCCGTGGCTCCGATTTCGTACGACTACCCGCTTGACCCGCAGAAAGACGCGTAATGCCGCGAGACCCCGACAAGCACTCCGCCCCTGCCGCCGCCAGTGTGTCTCTGGCAGCCGAGGCCGCCCTGCTCGAGGCCCACCTCCGCCTGCTTCAAGAGGCAATTGACGCTGTCGACGCACGCATCAAGGCCGTCTCCGACGCGCTGCGCCTGCTGCGCGGCACATCCTCCGCCTCCGCCCAAGGGACAGACAGCGAAAATCACTGTGGATCATCCGGCCGCAAGGATGCCGACGGTCTCGCCGACGACGCCTGTCGGAAGGCGGCGGAGCGTTTCATGCCCTGCTGACCGCGACGAGACGGAACAGGCTGGTGGCAGGACTCGGCCCGCCAAAACCGGTGGGCGGCGTGGTCCGTCCACCGGCTTGGGGCTGCCCTGGGGGACGGCGGCCAAAGACCATCAGATCACTGACAACCACGTGATCCATACCGTCGCGTCTGCCGCGAACAGTGGCAATAATTGGTGCGATACCGTTCAGTGTGTGCTGAACCTCAGCATCCTCCGGTGGGTCGGTCGCTCTGCCGCCTCGGGAACAGCCGTCCGGCGGCACGGTGACCTGCCCTGTTTCGCAACCCCGTGATCAGTGGGGTGAGTCTCTTGGGGACCCGTGGGGCCCGTCTGGTGCATCTACATTCCGAATGGGGCACTGCATATGATGTCAGGGGGCCCATTCCCGCGTTCAGTCCGAGCGGCACCGCACGTGAGCCGGGGCGCGGCACGAGGGGTTGAGGATGAGAGGAACACATGGTCTCTGTAACCCACGCGGCGCATAACATTGAAATCACCGCTGAGAGCCTTCAAGACGACCTGGCCCGCCTGCAGGTCCAAAAGCAGGCACTGGAAAGGGAACTGGCTGCGGTCGTGGCGCATCTCGGCTCGGTGCAGCGGGCCCTCAGCGCCCTCGAGACCCTGATGCTCGACCCGGCTGTTGCTGCCTCGACGGGTACGGCCGGCGCTGCAGCTGCGCAACGGGGCCAGGCTGCGACGCCCGGCGAACCGCAGACAGACCGTGCCTCCGCCGAGTCCGCAGACGCCACACCGAAGTCCGCGCCCCGGGCTCGGAAGCCGGAGAGCGGCAAAGACACGGAACGTCCTGTTGCCGCCGGCACCGACACGGACGGGGAGAAGAAATACGGCCAGCTCACCGAACAGATCATGGAGTACTTCGCCAACGTCGGCGACGTCGACGTGCGGGCCCGTGATGTTGCCGCGGCACTCGGTCGTGACTCCGACAGCGGAAGCATCAACGGTGTCCGCAGCACACTCGACCGTCTTGTCGGTACCTCCCGTATCCAGCGGACCGGCCGGGGCCTCTACCGCGCCAAGCGTTCCTAGACGTACCTCCTGAGTCGGCGCAGGGGCGCAGGCGGCACGCAGTCCTGAGGCTGCCTGATTGCGGCAACCAAGAATGCGGTGAGCACACCTTGTGGGCCTGTGGCATCGAGGCGTGGCTCAGTCGGTGCGTCTGTCTCGCTCTTGTATCGCCTGCTTCTGGTTGCGGGGACGCCGCAGAGTCGATCATTCGGTCTGCGACGCTGTCACCGGCCCCGCCGCTGATGCGAGGAATTCCGCCGGAAACAAAGGCCTGCACTGCGGGGCGCCGTCGGCCCCAAGTCTCTGCGGAGCAGTCGACAGCTACGCCGTTTACGCTCATCTGCCCGGCAGGGCAAGGATTTCCGGTTGCTCGAAACCGGTGAGGCCCGGTCGCCGGGAGGTACGTTGCCCAGGTGGCAGCCAACCGGTCGCGAATAAGCGGCCTGACCTCTGCGGCGCTAGCTGGGCCAACGTCTCGGCGTCCGGGGGCGGATCAGGATAGCTGCCAGGCGCAGTGTCGGCCCGGCCGACGAACCCTTCGTAAGAGCGCCTGCCTGGTGTCCGTAGTCGGGCGGTGAATGGTCCCGGGCGCCACCATCGGGGGATTGCGTGGCGCCCGGGCGCTGCACCTGCGGGCTCTGCGCAGGTGATACGTTCCGGACACCTATCACGGGGGATTGTGTCGACGGCACCCGCAACGCTGTGATCAGCCTATCAAAACTTTGCTCTCCTGCTGACCGAGTCGACACTGGCGGCGAAGACAGTGTTCCGTGCAAGGGATCAATGCTCGGCGCCCCTGCCCCATATGCCCGCATGCCTTACAGTATGAAACGGGACAAGTCCGAGTCGACGTGGATGCGAGAGCCTCGCCCGCGGATCCCCGTATCAGGGTTATGACAAGCTTCACAATGTTCTGCGCGTTCTCGGTTGCCGGCACAGTATCTGGGCGGTGCTCGGGGCCGGCGATCTCACGGACGCCGAACATGGGGCTGAACACAGCGGTGTGAGCGATGAGCGTGGCAACCTCGGCACAGGACACCGGCCGGATCTGGGCGGGCGCCACCCAGATGATCCAGTCTTCTGTGGCAGCATCGGCAAGTCGCCGGCTGCCTCGAAAAGCCGGGTGGCCCGGCTGATCGAGTACGGCATCCGAGATTGCCTGATCATGGTTTCCTGCTATTACCTCGTGTTTGCCACCGTGTGACACTTTATCCCTGCTCGGCCGGCCATCACGGGGCCGGGTGGCCCTCAGCACATGCGACGGCCCGCGTCCTGATGCCCGCCGTCAGCCGCTGAGCCCTTCCAGCATGCTCACGCGGCCGAGCGGCCGCTCGCCCGGCTCCCGCGTTGCACGCCCCCTGCTCCACTCCGACGCACCGCAGCCTGACGCCCGCTTCGCGAAGCGGATCGTCGACCCGGTTCTCGACGGCATCGTGGCGCGGTCGAACTGAGTTCGAGGGCGTCCTTCTGCGGGCCCACCAGGCATCCGGCCTCAGGGACGCCGACCTATCGGACTCCGGCCGAGGGATGCCAGCCCAGCCTGCGGGACACGGCCAGACCGGAGGCGATGACCGCCGGCCGTACCGCCCGTAGATCGACCGACCCGGCACCTACGACCACGGACAGGGCCGCGACGACCTCGCCATCGGCGTTGAGGATCCGGGTGGCCACCGAGTCGACTCCAGGTGTCGTCTCCTCACGGACGACGGCCACGCCGGTCTCGCGGCACTCGGCCAGCAGTGTCCGCAGCCGCGCGGGATCGGTGACGGTGCGCTCGGTGTACGCCGGCAGGCCCTGCGCGATGACCTGCTCGACCAACTCGGGACCGGCGTGGGCGAGCAGCACCTTGCCCACGCCGGAGCAGTGCAGCGGCAGCCTCCCGCCGAGCCTCGACACGACGTCCACCGCGTTGCCCGCCGACAGCCGCTCGACGAGCACGGCCTCGGTGCCCTCCAGTACCGCCAGCTGTACGTGCTGGCGCAGCGCGGTGTGCAGGTCGTCCATGAACGGGAGCGCGGCGGTGCGCAGCGGGGCGCTCAGCGGAGCGAGCGTGCCCAGCTGCCACAGTCGGATGCCGACCGTGAACGCGCCGTCCGGTGCCCGGGACAGCGCACCGGCGTCGACCAGTTCCAACGCCAGCCGGCGCACTGTGGCATGGGGCAAGCCGGTCTCCCGGGTCAGGTCGGCGAGGGTGAGCCGGGACCGGCCGGGCCGGAACGCGAAGAGAACCTCGAACAGCCGTGAACTCACGCTGCGACCGGGCTGACTGGACCTGGGCATCAGACCTCCGCATGGCGTGGCGGCTGCCGAAAGAGGGCGTCCATTGAATGAACATAGCCGTTCTCGGCGGTGAAGGACCTCGGTGAGGATCGGGGTGTTACCAGGACGTTCGCCCTCGAGGCAGAGGAGTGGATCTATGCCCGACATTGTTCCCGGCCCGCGGATCGCCATCATCGGGGGTGGCATCGGTGGTCTGGCTGCCGCCGCCTTCCTGCGCCGCGCGGGGCTCACCGCAACCGTCTACGAGCAGGCGCCCGCACTCGGCGAGGTCGGCGCCGGGCTGGTCGTGGCCCCCAATGCCGTACGGCTGTTGCGTCGCCTCGGCGTCATGGAGCGGTTTCTGCGCCGGGCCGTGCCGCTGGACTGGGGTTGGGAGTTCCGCCGCTGGGCGGACGGGAGCGTGCTTTCGGTGGAGAAACTCAGCGGTGTGTGCGAGGGGCTCTACGGTGACCGCACCTATGTCATCCACCGGGCCGATCTGCTCGACACCGTCAAGGCGGCCGTGCCCGGCGAGTGGGTTCGCCTGGGCGCCCGGTGCACGGCGGTCGACGCAGGCTCGGACGGCGCGCTGCTGTGCTTCGCCGACGGCAGCCGGGTCGAGGCCGACGTCGTTATCGGCGCCGACGGCGTGCACTCCGTCGTCCGCGGCGCGGTGGCCGAGCCTGCGCCGCCGGAGTACTCCGGCCTCTGTGCCTTCCGCACCATCGTGCCCGCTCGATCCGCGCCCGACTTCGCCCTTCGGCCGGCCCAGACCCTCTGGCTGGGCCCCGGACGGCACTTCGTGCACTACCCGATCGCAGGCGGGCAGGCCGTCAATGTTTTCGCCGCCGCCCCTGCCGGGGGCAGCCTCGACGAGTCCTGGAGCGCGACGGCCACGATCGAGGAGTTCCACTCCGAGTTCGCCGGCTGGGACCCGCGGGTGACGGACCTCATCACCGCCGGCGGTGTCCCCGGGCGGTGGGCGCTGTTGGACCGGGCGCCTCTGCGGCACTGGAGCCGGGGCAGGGTCACGCTGCTCGGTGACGCCGCGCATCCCATGTTCCCCTTCTTCGCCCAGGGCGCGGCCCAGTCCATCGAGGACGCCGCCGTGCTGGCGCGCTGCCTGGCCGCGTCCGTGGACGACCCCGAGCAAGCGCTGAAGCGGTACGAGGCGGCACGCATCGACCGCACCACGCGCCTGCAGGAGGTCAGTCGGGCCCGCCGGGACATCAACCACCTGCCCGACGGGCCCGAGCAACAGGCTCGTGACACGGCTCTTGCCGGGTCCGACCCCCTGGTGGGCAACGGCTGGATCTACGGCTACGACGCCGAGGAGGCGCTCGCCTCGTGACCGGCGGGGCACTCAGCAGTCGATGGTGACCCCGGGTCCGGCGACCCGGGACACGCAGGCGCACATCTGCCGGCCCTCGGCCCTTTGCCGGGGAGACAGGAACACGTCACGGTGGTCGACGGTCCCGTCGGTCTCCAGGATCCGCACGCGGCACAGTCCGCATTCGCCGCGCAGACAGTCGTACATGATCTCGACACCCGCATCTTCCAGGGCGTCGAGCATGCTGGTGCCGACCGGGACCTCGACCGTCACGCCGAGGCGGGGCACGGTCACCCGGTACGGACGGGCGGGATGGTTGCCGCTCGTCCCGAACGTCTCGAACCGGAGGTCCGCGGGCGGCCGTTCCTCCTGCTGCCAGGCCTGGCGGACGTCCCTGAGCAGTCCCATCGGCCCGCAGAGGTAGAGCACACCGTCCTGCGGAACGCCGGCCACCACGTCGGCGGGACTCACGCGTCCTCCCCTTGCGGATTCGGCCAGGGTCACCAGGCCGGGGTGGGAGGACTCCAGTTCCGCCGTGAACGCCATGCTGTCGCGGGACCGGCCGGCGTAGAGGATCCGGTAGGCGCTGCCCCGGGCACGCAGGGCCCGGGCGAGCCCGAGGACGGGGGTGATGCCGATTCCGGCGGCGAGCAGCACGCTGGGGGCCGCACCGGGGTTCAGCGGGAACTCGTCGACGGTGTCGGTGACTTCGAGTTCGTCGCCCGGTTTCAGCGAGTGCATCCACACGGATCCGCCCCGGCCGTCCCGCTGCCGGCGCACGGCGATGCGCAGCAGGCCGTCGTCGTGGCCGAGATCGACCAGGGAGTACGACCGGGTGTCGCTGCCGGCCGCGAGCCGCACGATGACATCCAGATGGCTGCCGGGCGGTGGGGTGGGTGCCGGGTCCGGCAGGCGCAGTGTGATCAGGGCGATGTCGGGCGCCACTTCGTCGCGGGCTTCGACGGTCGCCACGTGCTTCGCGCCGCCGCTCATGCCGTCCGCCGTGTCGTCGCGGCGACGGACGCGAGTGCGGTGGGATGGGTGCATTCGCGGCCCTCCTCGGCGGCGACCCTGGCGTCGATGATGCGCCGCGCCCACATCCCGCCGATGTCGATGTTGAGGTTGTAGAACTCGTGATCGGGATTGGCCTCGATGGCGCGCTGCTGGGCGCCCAGCATGTCGGAGTCCTGACCGAAAACGCGGGAGACGCTCTGCCGGAGGAGATTGGTGAGGCCCTGGTCGGCGAGGTGGTAGTTGCGGGTGAACGCCCAGAAGTAGTGGCAATTGCCGGGGCCGGCGGGCGTGATGGTGTTGAGCACCTGACCGTTGACTCCCGCGCTCCGGTCTCCCTCCGGTGCTCCCGTGCCCACGGGTGCGACGCCGACGTCGATGGTGACAGTCGAGGGTGCGGTGAACCGGATGATCTGCCAGCGGTCGACGGGGCCGCGGTACTCCGGGGCCTTCCGCCTCAGTTGCATGGCCAGGAACGGGGGCGCCTCGATGCCGTGCATCCAGCGGGTGAGCGTGACCGAGTCCTCGTCGTGTGCCACGTCCGGTTCGGAGTCGGACAGTTCGTCGTTGGCGAGGCTGTCGGCGTGCAGGAACTGCTCGTGCGTCAGGTCCATCAGGTTGTCCAGCACCAGACGGTAGTCGCAGTCGAGTTCGATCCGCTCGCCGTCACCGGCCCACGCGGGGTCGTCGTTCCAGTGGAGGTCGGGGACGAACGCCGGGTCGGCCTTGTCGGGATCACCGGGCCAGATCCAGACGAACCGGTGCCGCTCGACGACCGGGTAGGCGGTCACGGCCGCCGACGGGTTGAGCGTCTCCTGGGCCGGCATCCGCCGGCAGCGTCCATTGGGGCCGAACGTCAGACCGTGGTAGCCGCACACCACGTTGTCGCCGTCGAGGCGGCCCATGGACAGCGGGACGAGCCGGTGCCAGCACGCGTCGGCCAGGGCGACGGGCGTTCCCTCGGACGTGCGGTACAGGACGATGGGGCGTTCGCAGATGGTGCGTGGGAGGAGCGTCCGGCCGACCTCGGTGTCCCAGGCCGCCGCATACCAGGCGTTCAGCGGATACATGCGGGAAGTCCCTCCTTCCGGTGCCGGGCGCGTCACTGGGGCACTCCGGGCCGCTCGGAGCCGGCCAGCCAGGCGGCGCCCTCCGCGTAGAGCCGGTCGACCGCCTCGCCGACCAGGCCCGGCAGTCCGGGCTTCACCGTGAATCCGGCCTTCGTCTGCACATAGCCGAGGTAGCGGTACCCGACCGGGAACCGGGCGAGCAACTCGGGATCGAGCTTGAGGGAGGCGGCGGGGTCGACAACGTCGAGGCGGTCCTTCTCGTAGATGGGCTGCCTGCGGACGATGGTCCACTCGTCGTCGTCCCGGGACAGGAAGTCGTAGAACCGGCCGGTGCACACCACGTCCACCAACACGCCGTCGACTTCCGCGCGCTGACTGATCGTCATCTTGGTCTGCGCGATCGCGCGCTCCCCCGCCACATCCGAGGTGTGACCGCCAAGGAAGTGCAGGATGCTGACGCCGTTCTCGAAACCCTGCTTGCTGGCGGCTATGAAGTCCGCGGCGGGGGCCTGCAACCACGTGGCGCTCATCCACCCGTCCGGGTGCCAGACGGTGGCGAACCGTTCCCAGTCACCGGCGTCCCGCCACAGCGCCCAGTTCTCCACCAGCTGCCTGATCTTCGCCTGATCAGCGTTCATCGAGCTCTCCGTGTCTTGATTGCCGGCAGCTGTCGCCGGGTGCGTCCCTTGACCGTGCGGTCAGGCACCCGACTGCTCGTCGGCTTGTTCTTCGGACCGGTCCGGGTGGAGCCGGTCCAACAGCCGCAACCCCTCGCGCGCCCACTCCACCTCGGCGCGGGCGCGGGCGATGAGACCGCTGTACGCGAACGCCTTGAACTCCACGACCGCGTCCTGCTCGCCCGGCGGCGTTCGCTCCAGGCGGGCCAGCAGCAGGGGCACGCGGCGCGCGAGGATGTCCTCGCGCTGCTTCTCGTACGACGCCAGGGCGTCTTCGTGGAACCGCGCGTGCGCCTCCAGTTGGGCACGTGCCGCCTGAGGGCTCGCCCATTCGAAGTACGCGGCCCTGAGGCGCTGGGGGTCCCGTTCGCGCCGTGGTTCCTCGACCTCGTCCATCCAGGTCCGCAACTGGTCCCGGCCGGCCTCGGTGAGGCTGTACCGGCGCTTCTTCCCATGCTCGCCGCGAGGCACTTCCTCGCTCTCAACGAGACCTGTGGACTCCAGCTTTCGCAGCTCGGGGTAGATCTGCGTGTGCGGCGCGTGCCAGAGGTAACCGACGGACGCGTCGAACTGCCGCATGGCGTCGAAGCCGGTCATCGGTCGGGCGGCCAGCAAGGCCAGCAGGGCCAGGCGCAGTGACATGGGAGGAACCTCCGCGACGGGCCGGCGCCACCACCGGCGACGGGTATTAATGTATCTCCATACATACCTGTGTCAACGGTTCTGGCAGATGCCGCTGCAACAAGCCCGCCGGGTAAGGTCGTCCGTGTGGCAGACAAGGAGACCCCGTCGGGAAAGCCTGCAGCCGAGCCGGGCAGGCGTCAGCGCCGGAGGCGCCCCAATGATCCCGACCGCCAGCGGGACCCCGTGGGCACCCGACGGGCCATTTTGGCCGCGGCCGGCGCGGAGTTCGGCGCCCATGGATTCGACGGGGCCCGGGTCGTCCGTATCGCGGAGGCGGCCGGTGTCAGCCATCAGCTGATCACGTACTACTTCGGGGGCAAACGCGGGCTATACGAGGCGCTCAGCGAACGGTGGCTGGAGTCGGCCATGCCGCTCAGCCAGGCGCTCCCCTTCGCCGAGGCCGTCCGCCGGTATTGCGTCATGGCCTATGAGGACCCGGGCTGGGTGCACACGCTGACGCGCGAAGAGCCCGGCACACCCCCGCCCGCCGAGGACGAGCGTGCCATCGAGCTGTTCAAGAGCGTCGAGGACATGCGTGAGCGGCAGGCGCGCGGCGAGATCCGCTCCGACCTCGATGTGGGGGCGGTGTCCCTCGCCTTCTTCGCCGCCTCGATCGCCCCGGTTGCCCTGCCCTGGATCGCACGCGAGTTCACTCGTCAGGACCCGAGCTCGCAGGAGTTCATCGACCACTACGCCGAGCAGGTGGCCCGGATCATCTCCGCACTCGCCGAAGCGACGGTGAACGAAGCGGCGGTGGACGGAGCGGCGGCGAACGGCGCCTCGGTGGACCGCGCCTCGGCGGACGGCGAGCCCCAAGAATGACGGAGGCCGTGCTCCCGCCCACCGGGAGCACGGCCACCCACCGGGAACCTGGTCGGCTCAGCCCGGCGGAAGCCGCCGGGCCATCTGCAAGTGCGCCAGCTGCCAGCCGCCCGATTCGCCCGCCACCCAGACCCGGCTGACAGCGGCCTGGATGACGAAGGGCGTCAGCTCGGGCACGAAGGCGACGCGCATCTCCTGCAGGCAACTGACCACGGCCATGGTGCCGAACCGCTGAACGGTCACGTCGTAGGTGTCCACCTGGCTGGTCCGGCCCAGGCGTGCCGCGTACCGCAGCCAGTCGTCCACACCGTGGATATGACCCACCGCCGAGTGCACGACCACGCAGTCGGGATGCATCAGGGCACGAAGGCTCTGCTCCGGGTCAGGGAGCGTCTGTGCGGCGAGCCAGGCGGCCTCGGCCTCCTCGACCGTGGCCGGGGCGGGCGCGGGGCGGACGGTCGCCGCCGTCGATGAGGTGGTCATAGTTCCAGCTCCAGGATCGGGGACCTCGACCGCGACGAGCACGGGGTGAACAGGCCCTCCGCGCGCTCGTCGTCGGTCAGGACGTCGTCTCGGTGATCGGGCTCGCCCGCGCGTACCCGTACGATGCACTCGCCGCAGATGCCCTGCCCACACGAGTAGGGGGCCTCGATGCCGTTCGCCAGCAGGACGTCGAGGACGCTCTGGTCCTCGGGGACGAGGTACTCCGCTCCCGTCGAGGACAGACGCACCGTGAATCCGCCCTCCCCTCCCCCGTCGGGCTCGGCGGCGGGCGTCGAGGCGCTGAAGCGCTCCTTGTGCAGGGCGGAGGCGGGCCATCCCAGCTCGGCGGCCCGCCCCAGCGCGTAGTCCATGAACCCACCGGGACCGCAGACGTAGACCGCGGTGTCGGGGACGGGGTTGCCCAGGTCGCGCGCCAGGTCGAGGAGTTGCTCCGGGGCCTGGTCGTCGAAGTGGAGGGTGACCCGTGGATGGTTCTCCAGCTCGGGGACGAAGGCCGCGTCGGTCCGGCTGCGGGCGCAGTAGTGCAGGTGGTAGTCGCCGCCGGCGGCGTCGAGTGTCTGTGCCATCGACAGCAGCGGGGTGATGCCGATGCCTCCCGCGAGGAGCAGGTGCCGGCGCGCGGGCGTCAGACCGAAGCGGTTCCTCGGCGCGGCGATCCGGAGCGTGTCGCCCTCGGCGAGGGCGTGCATGGCTCGTGAACCGCCTCGCGACACGGGCTCGTTGAGCACCGCGAGCCGGTACTGCTTGCGGACGCCCGGAGGTCCGCACAGGGAGTACTGCCGGACCAGTCCCGCCTCGCCGATCTGTACGTCGATGTGGGCGCCGGCCTCGTACTCCCACAGCTCGCCGCCGTCGGCCCGGGCGAGGTCGAAGACCGCGATTCTCGGCGTGGCGTCGTACCGGGCCACGACGACCGCGTCCGTCCAGGTGGTGCTCACGCCTCGGTCACGCCCCTGCCGCCGTGGGCGCGGCCGCCGGGCTCAGGGCGTCGTCCCCTGGCTCCGGCCGGGTGGAGAGGCCGGCTTCCACGCGGCGGACCGGGTCGCCGGGCGCGCCGACACCGAGCGGGGTCCGGCCGGCCTCGACGTCGTCCAGCATCGTCCGCAGCATGCGGCGGAGCATGACGACCCCGCGGTCGGACGGGGCCAGGGTCTCCTCCGAGTGCTGGGTGATATCGCCCTGGGAGCGCTGGGCCTCGTAGTCGCCGGGGAAGCGCTGACGCTCCTCCTCGCTCAGCTGCCAGCCGTCCTTGCCGTTCTGCTTGATGCCGAAGGTGAAGGACTCGGCCCGGCTCGGGTCGGCGGAACGGATGGAGAAGACCAGCCGGTGGTGCGTGTCGTCGGCGGGGACCACCCAGATCAGCATGTCGTTGCGGACGTCAGGGGTCGACCTGATGAAGTCGGGCAGGGCGACGATGTTCGGCAGCATGCACTCCACCGACCAGTCCAGGTCCACGAGCGCACCATCGGCACCTTTGGTGTCCTGGTAGCGCCAGATGTACCTCACGCCGTGGTCGGTCCGGTGGAAGGTGGTGCGCTCCGCGGCGGTGCTGGGGTCGTAGTAGCTCTCAGGGAAGCCAGTCGTCCCGGTGCCCTGGAACTGATACCCGCTGTGGTTGGAGTGGAGCCACGCCGCATGCACGGGGTCGACGGCGTTCTCGAAGAGCTGGAGCCAGTTGTAGTCCTGCTCCAGGCCGATGACCTCGGCGCCAGGCACCATCCAGCTGGTGTAGTAGCTTTCGCCCTCCTCGAGGGGCTCCAGGCTGTCGAAGCGCGGCAGCGGGGGCTTGAGCTCGGGTAGGCCCATGTAGACGAAGACCAGGCCGTACCGCTCCTCCACCGGGTACCAGGGCTGACGTGCCAGGTTGCGGCGGCGGCCGCCGTCGAGTTCACAGGCCTGCTCCAGGCAGTGGCCCTGCACATCGAACTTCCAGCCGTGGTAGCAGCAGCGGATGCCGTCCTCCTCGATTCGGCCGTAGAAGAGGCTGCTGCCGCGGTGCGCGCACCGCTCGAAGACGACACCGGGGCGGCCCTGACCGTCCCGGAAGACGATCAGGTCCTCGCCCAGGAGGCGGGCGCGGTGCGGAACGTCGCTGGTCAGCGCGGCGGAGCTGGCGATCGGCTGCCAGTAGCGACGCAGTGCCTCGCCCATCGGTGTGCCAGGGCCGACCTCGGTCAGGCGGGCGTCGTGAGAGGAGGGCTTGCGGCCGTAGCCGGTTCCCGTGTCGGTCACGGTCGTGTCGGTCATGCTGAACCATCTCCTCGGCGTTGAGGCAGCGGGGACGCGTGAATAAGGGCCACTGGGGGTTCGGACGGCTGCGGCGAGCCCGCGATCGAGGCTCCTTCGCGCTCCCGTCCTGCGTGGTCGCACGAGCGTGCGGCAGTCCTTCCTCGACGGCTCGGGCGCGTGCCGCGACGGCTCGGGCGGATGCGGCAGGCGATGCAGCCCACGTGGCGCTTCTGCCGTTTGTACGGCTCTGATGAAAAACTGTCAATGGCTCTGGCCTGCATTGATGAATTACTTGCAGACGTCTATCGCATCGCCGAGCGCCCTGTTACGTTGTGCCTCGCCGAGGCGACGAGCCGCTCGCGGACTCCCCTGCCGCCTCGCGATCACACCTGAGAACGCGCCGCGCGAGCGACTGCCTTTCCATGCCTCCCCCGCACCCCGCCTCCACCGCGCGTTCACCCAAGGCCGAAGGAGACGATGATGTCTGGACCTTCCACATGAGCGCCGGGCACGGCGCCGAGCACGACTACGTCGTCGTCGGCGCGGGTACCGCCGGCTGCGTCCTCGCCGCACGCCTGTCCGCCGACCCCGAAACACGCGTGCTGCTGATCGAGGCCGGCCCGCCCGCGGATCGCAACCTGCTCGTGCAGCTGCCCCTCGGGGTCGGGCTGCTGTCAGGACGCAAAGAGATCAGCTGGGGATACGAGTCGGAACCCGAGCCGGGCCTGAACGACAGACGTATCCCCATCCCGCGTGGCCGACTGGTCGGCGGCACCGGGTCGATCAACGGCTCGACCCATGTCCGCGCACACCGCCTCGACTACGACGACTGGGTCAAGACCGGTGCGACCGGGTGGGGTTGGGACGACCTGCTGCCCTACTTCCGCCGCACGGAGAACAGCTGGCGCGGGGACACCGAGCACCACGGCGGGTACGGACCAGTCAACGTCTCGACCTCCGTCCGAAGGAGCCCTTTCGGCCGGCGTCTGGACAGCGCCGCCCGATCGCTGGGCATGGAGTTCCCCGACGACACACAGAGCGGTGACCCCACCGGCGGCGGCCAGAACGAGACCGCCATCCGTCGCGGCCGACGCCACAGCACCGCGGCCGCCTACCTGCGCCCCGCGCTGCGGCGACGGCCCAATCTCACCCTGCTCACCGGGGTCTTGGTGGACACGCTCGTGCTGGAGCAGGGACGCGCGAGGGGCGTCTGTGTCGTCGAAGGCGGACGGAGCCGGGTGATCCGAGCGGCCCGCGAGGTCGTGCTCTGCGCCGGAACCTACAACTCGCCGCAGCTGCTGATGCGTTCGGGCATCGGACCGGCGGATCACCTGCGCGAGCACGGCATCGACACGATCGTGGACCTTCCCGGAGTCGGCGCCAACCTGCAGGAGCACCCGGCGGCGCCCGTGCTGTTCGACGTCAAGGATCCGGTGACCTTCCACGAGCACCTGCGCGCCGACCGGCTGGTGCTGGGCGCGGTCCGCTGGCTCGTCACCGGCAGCGGTCCCCTGGCCGGGATGCCCGAGTTCCTGTCCGCGTACATCCGTACCCGCGACGACCTGGACCGTCCCGACGGGTTCCTCGGCATCCTGGGCGGCGGTTTCGGCGCCCGGCCGTGGTTCCCCGGCATCCGGCCGCTGAAGGACCGCCACTGCGTGGCCCTCAACGCCGTCGCGACCCCCCGCAGCCGCGGCGAGGTCCGGCTGGGCTCCGCCGACCCGACATCCCCTCCGCGGATCACGTTCAACCTCCTCACCGAGCCGGAGGACGTTGCCGCCCTGCGCGAGACCGTACGCACCACACTGGCCATCCTGCGCAGTCCCGAGGTCGCCCCGATGATCGGGGCGGAACTCGCACCGGGCCCCGACCTGCGCACCGACCAGGACTTCGAGCGCTATCTGCGGGAGACCGGCTACTCCGCCAACCACGCCTGCGGCACCTGCGCCATCGGCACCTCCGAGGCCGCCGTCGTCGACCCCGACCTGCGGGTGCACGGCATCGACGGGCTGCGCGTCGTCGACGCGTCGGTGCTGCCGAGCGTGCCCGGCGCGAACATCAACGCCACCGTCATCGCCGTCGCCGAGAAGGCGTCGGACCTGATCCGCGGGGTCCCGGCTGCCTCCGGCGCCACCGTCACCCCGCTCCGTGAGAGGACCTCAGGATGAGGGAGCCCCTGACCTACGCCATCGCGTACGGGGCGGCCGAGGCCGCGCTGGAGGCGGCCCGGGCCGAGGGCGCGCGTATCTGCGTCGTGGTCGTCAACCGCAGCGGCGTCACCAAGGTGCTGCTCAGCGACGACGGGGTCGGCCCCATCGGGATCGAGACCGCGCGCCGCAAGGCCTACACCGCCGCCGTCACCGGCATGCCGACCTCGAACTTCGCCGCTTTCGCCGCGTCCCCCGCCATGGCGGTCGCGCCCGTGCACCTCGTCGACGCCCACCTCCTCCCGGTGCCGGGCGGTGTGCCCATCACCGTGGACGACGGCGAGGTCATCGGTGCCGTCGGCGTCGGCGGAGCCGACGCCGAGACCGACGAACGACTCGCCTCCCGCGCCCTGGAAGGGCTGAAGGACCTGCTCGCCTGAGCGCCCGCACCACCCGTGACACCCAAAGGAGAACGACCGTGATCGAGGACTTCCTCGTCGTCGAGGGCGTGGCCCACAACTACAACTTCCGGCCCGAGAACTGCGTCAACCCGCATGTCGGGGCGGCCATCGGCGAGCACCTGTACAACCTGCACAAGCGGGTCAGCGGCCCCGAATACACCCTCGAACGCTCCACCTACATGCAGGGGGCCGGCGCGGACATCATCGGCCGGGCCCTGCTCGCGGAGAGCCAGACCGACGTGATCGCCTACCACGAGACCCCTATCTACGGCCACTTCCGCGACGGGGGCTCGGCGCTGAGCTTCGGGCTGGAGATGCGCGAGAAGTGGCCGGAGCGCGTGCTGATCTACGGCGCGGTGTCCCCGCTGCGCCCCGGAGCGCTGGACCGCGTGGACGAGCTGGTGGAGAAGCACCGGGTCAACGCTCTCAAGCTCTATCCGATCGACGTCGTCGAGGGCCGGGCGACCGCGCTGGACATGGGTGACCCGGAGATCTGCTTCCCGGTGTTCGAGCGGGCCCGGCAGCATGGTCTGAAGGTCGTGGCCATCCACAAGGCCCTCCCGGTCGGCCCCGGCCCGACCTCCGCACTCGGGATGGCCGACGTCGAGGCCGCCGCGCTGGCCTTCCCCGACCTCACTTTCGAGGTCGTCCACGGCGGCATGGCCTTCGTCGAGGAGACGGCCCTGCAGCTCGAGTCCTTCCGTAACGTCGTGGTCAATCTGGAGGCGACGTCGTTCCTGGCGGTCTACGCACCTCGCCGCTTCGCACAGGCGATGGGTGCCTTCCTGCAGGCCGGTGCCGCCAAGCGGATCATCTGGGCGACCGGCTGCGACGCGGTCCACCCCCGGCCGGCGATCGAGGCGTTCTGGAACTTCGAGATGCCCCGTGACCTGGTCGAGGAGTACGGGCTGCCCGAGCTCACCAAGGAGGTGAAGGCCGACATCCTCGGTCGCAACTTCCTGCAGATGCACGGCATCGACGAGAAGGAACTCCGCGAGCGCATCCGCGGCGACGAGTTCGACACCAACGAACTCCAGGAGCCCTGGGGCGGGCGGGTCGCCCCGGTCGACGACGCGCTGGCCGGTGCCCGATGAGGGTCACGGAAGCCCAGGTCCGCGCGGCGCTCAACGAGATCCTCGATCCGTGCAGCATCACTGCGGGAGTCCCCGCCGGGCTCGACGACATGGGACTCGTCAGTGACATTCACGTACAGGACGATGGCGCAGGCGGACAGCGCGTCGCGGTCAGCGTCGGCGTGACCGAGCCGAGCTGCGTGCTCATCGGCTCTTTCGCGAACGAGGCGCAAGCCCGGCTCACGGCTCTGCCCGGTGTGTCCGCGGTGGACGTGCGGCTGGCGGACGACTTCGACTGGACCCCGGACAGGCTCGCACCGCACTACCGGCAACGGCTCGCCGAACACCGCGCACTGAAGCACCGTACCCTGCCCCTCCTGGCCGTGACCGCGACGGGACGAGCCGGTGACCAGTGAGACCTCACAGCAACCGGACGCCTTGGACCTCACGGTGGTGCTGGCGAACAACACCGCCGTCATGGGGCGTTTCATGGAAGGGCTCAGCCGGGCGCCGCGTCCTCCCGAGAGGGTCGACCCGGCTCCCGTCCGGGTGGTGCGCGACATCGTCGTCGGCACGCCGTCCGACGCCGAGGGCCGTACGGAGCTACGGATGGACCTGTACCTGCCGCGGTCCGCGCCGGCCCCCACCCCGGTGATCGTGTGGCTCGCGGGAGGCGGCTGGCGCATGCAACGGCGAGGATACGGACCGCAGTTGGCCCGGCTCTTCGCCGAACGCGGATACGCCATGGCGGACATCGAGTACCGGTCCTCCGAGGTCTCCGTCTGGCCGGCCCAACTGCACGACGTCCTCGCCGCGTTGCGCCACCTGCGCGACATCGCGGACACCCACGGCCTGGACCCGGCGTCGATCGGGCTGTGGGGCAGCTCCGCGGGCGCGCACCTGGCGCTGCTCACGGCCTTCGCATCCGACGCCGACGGCTCCCCCTCGGCGCCCGGCGTACGAGCCGTGGTGGCGGGCTATCCACCGACGGATCTGCTGTGTCTCAACGACGACGCCCTGCCCGGTGGAGTGCTGGGCGTGGATCACTCCGATCCGGCGTGGGGGCTGCTGGGCGGACGCCCGTCGGACCGGGCCGCCACGGCCGTCGAGGCCAGTCCGGCCCGGCAGGCCCACCCGCGTGTTCCGCCCGTACTCCTGCTGCACGGAGACGCCGACCTCCTCATCGGACCGGCCCAGAGCCGTCGGCTCCACGACGCCCTGAGCGCCGTGGGCGCCGAATCCCATCTGCTGCTGGTCCACGGCGCCGATCACGGCTTCCTCAACACCGGCGACTGGGAACTGCACCCCATGACGGCCACCGTGCTGTCCTCCCGCACCCCGGACGCCGAACGTTCCGTGCTGCTGACCCCCGCGCTGATCGAGCGCTTCTTCGACCGCCACTTGCGAACGGATCCATGGAATGCCTGAAATACCACCGCGCTACGACGACGTGGGCCGCGCCCTCTCCCGTCTGGCGCTGGCCGCCGTCTTCGTCTCCGGAGGCCGCCACGTCTGGCGGCATCCCGACGGGCCCGCGCAGGGGGCGGGGGACTTCCTGAAGCGGTGCCGCCGTGCGGTGCCGCTCCTGGACCGGTTCACGGACCGCCAACTGGTACGCGTCAACGCGGCCGTGCACTTGACCGCCGGAGCAGCACTCGCGGCCGGCATCGCGCCCGCGGCCTGCTCCGCGGCACTCGCCGGCTCACTGGTGCCCACGACCCTCGCCGCCTTCCCCTTCTGGACCCAGTCGGAGGGCCCGCAACGCGCCCGCCAGCAGGGCGACTTCCTCAAGAACCTAGCCCTGGCCGGTGGCCTGCTCGCGGTCGCCGTGGGCGATGGGCGGCCCTCCCGGCGCGCTCCCAGGTAGGCGGTCGTCAGCGTGACCAACGTCCCCGCACCGGACGCGCCGGGCACCCCGCCCGGCGCCCCGGCAGAACAAGAGGCGGGCACGGCATCCGCCGGCCTGGCGGCGCACCCAGTCGCCGGCCCACCGCCTCGCAGGACGCGCGGCGTGCTGCTGGTGATGTGCGGCTCCGTGATGTGCGTCCAGTCGCTCGTCGCCGCCATCAACCTCGCGATACCCAAGCTGTCGGCGAGCAGCCTGCACCCATCGCCCACCCAGCTGCTGTGGATCGTCGACTCCTACGTCATCGTCTTCGCCGCGCTGCTGGTCCCCGCCGGGGCGTTGGGGGACCGGCTCGGCCGCAAGGGCGCCCTCCTGAGCGGTCTCGGGCTGTTCGCCGCCGGCGGCGCCGTGTCGGCGCTCGCCCCGAGTGTGGCCCTGCTGCTCACAGGGCGGGCGCTGTCCGGGGCCGGCGCGGCGCTGCTCATGCCGGCTTCCATGTCCCTGCTGCTGCACGGCCTTCCGGCCGGGCGGCGGGCCACCGCCGTGGCGATCTGGGGCGCCTCGCAGCCGGTGGGTGGCGTCCTGGGCAACGCGGGTGGGGCGTTGATCCTGCAGTACCTGCCCTGGCGCGCCCTCTTCTGGGTGTACGTACCGATCGCAGTCGTCCTGCTGGTCTGCGCGGCGTACGTCGCGCCGCGGCCCGCCCGAACCCCGGCCGCACTCGATGCTCCGGGCTCGGCGCTGCTGGTCACGGGCTGCGTCGCCCTGCTGTTCGGCATCATCGAGGGCCCGGCGCGCGGCTGGACGTCGGTGGCCGTCCTGGCCGCTTTCGGAACGGCCGTCGTGGTGCTGACCGGCTTCGTCCTGGTCGAGATGCGCACCGAGCAGCCCGTCCTGGACCCCCGCCTCTTCCGCGTGCGTCCGGTGCGTTCGGGAACCGTGGGCGTGGCCGCCGTCTTCTTCGGCATGTTCGCCCTCTTCTACGTCCACGCCCAGTTCCTCCAGTACGCCAAAGGCTTCTCCCCACTACAGGCGGGATTCGGCGGGCTGCCCCTCGCGGCCGGAATCGTCATGGCGACCCGGATCGGCCTGCGCTGGACCGACCGCTGGGGTGACCGGCGGACCGTGTGCACCGGGCTGCTGCTCGTCGGTACCGGACTGCTTCTGCTGTCCACGGCGACCGTAACCACGCCCTTCTCCCTGATCACCGCGTACACGCTTGTCACGGCGCTCGGCAACGGCCTGGCGCTTCCGGCGCTCTCGCACGCCGTCGTCTCCGGTCTCCCCCCGCATCGGGTGGGCGTCGGGTCAGGACTCAACAGCGCGGCCCGGGAGTTCGGCAGCGCGCTGGGCGTCGCCGTCGTCGGCACGGCCATCGCGACCGGTTTCTCCGCCCGCCTCCCAACGTCGATCACGGCCGCCGGAACGACACCGGCCGAGGCGTTCACCGCCGCCGCGCGGACGGGAGCCCAAGCCCGGACAGTCGTCGCGGAGGCGTTCGCCCACGCCGTCGCCGTCGGCTACCGCGTCTGTGCGGGCGTTCTGCTGATGCTCACCGTCCTGGTGATCGCGGGCATGCGCCGCACCCGGGCCGCCGACCGGGCCGACCCGGCTCGCCCTGTGCCGTCACCTGGCCGGGACGCCGGGAACACCCCAACCACCACCATGCCGCCCCCAGGAGGAACCTCCCCATGACCACTCACCTGGCATGCGCACCCTCATCACCCACATCTTCGTCGAGGGCGACAGCCTGCTGGACTCCGACAAACGCGGGGCTCACCGGTGAACCAGCTCTGACCTGAGCCGGACGGCCCCACCTGCACATGCTCAGCCGCGTCGGCCGTCGGCCGGACGGCGACCGGCGGGACCCAGGCCCGCGAGGCGTTCCGAGACACTTCGTCGTCACTGCGCCGGGTGTGGTGCACTGGGGGGAGAACGGCAACGACACCGAGCCGGTGCGGTATTCGCGCGACGCGACCTCGGGGTAACCGTCCGTATCCCACTTCGGCTCCGAGCCCTGTCACCTGCTCCTTCCCCAGGAGCCGCAACGAAGGACAGGCGATGAAGCCGCCTCCATTCACGTACTGTGATCCCGAATCCGTCGATGAGGCCGTCGCGCTCAAGGCCGAGTACGGCATCGACTCCCTCGTCCTCGCGGGAGGACAGAGCCTTCTCCCCCTGCTCAACATGCGGCTTGTCAGGCCGGAGGCACTGATCGACATCAACAAGATCGGTGACCTGCAGAAGATCGAGCGCCGGTCCGACGTCCTGGAGGTCGGCGCCGGGGTCCGGCAGTACGAGCTGGAGGACCACCCGCTGGTCGGCGAACTGGTCCCGCTGCTGCCGGAGGCTGCCGGCTACATCGGCCACATCGAGACCCGCCACCGCGGCACGGTCTGCGGCAGCCTCGCGCACGCCGACCCCGCCGCCGAACTGCCGTGCACGGCGGTGACGCTCGACGCGACGGTGGTCGCGCAAGGGCCGTCGGGCATCCGCACCATCGAGGCCCAGCACTTCTTCCAGGGCCGGATGGCCACGACCCTGGAGCCCGAGGAGGTCCTCGTCGCCGTCCGCTACCCGGTGACGCCGCAGGCCGCGGGCCACGGCTTCGTGGAGGTGGCCCGGCGTGTGGGCGACCTCGCGCTCGCCGGCGCCGCCGCGGTGGTGAACCTCGACGGGGACGGGCGCTTCACCTCCGTCTCCGTCGGCGTCGCGGGCATCTCCGACACGCCGGTCCGCGCCTCCACGGTGGAGAGCGCACTGATCGGTGAGGCCCCGACCGAGGAGAACATCACCAGGGCGGCCAAGGAGATCGTGCCCTCGGTGACCTCGGGGGACGACATCCACGCCACACGCGCCTACCGCCGGCACCTCGCCACCGTTGTGGTGCGGCGCGCGATCACCGCGGCCGTGGCGCGCGCCCACGAGAGGAGCGACGGGAAGTGACGACCTCAACCGCCGCCAAGTACGGCACCGTCCGCCGGGCCGTGACCGTGCGCGTCAACGGGCGGAACATGACCCGCGAGGTGTCGACGCGCACCACGCTCGCCGACTTCCTGCGCGACGAACTCGACCTGGTCAGCGTGCATCTGGGATGCGAGCACGGAGAGTGCGGATGCTGCACCGTCCTCTTCGACGGCCACTCCGTGCGCTCCTGCCTGATGCTGGCCGTCCAGGCGGACGGGCACGCGGTCGAGACCGTCGAGAGCCTGTCCGTCAACCAGGCGGAGCTGCACCCCATTCAGGAGGCCTTCGCCGAGGAGCAGGGGCTGCAGTGCGGCTTCTGCACGCCCGCGATGGTGCTGCGTACCAAGGAGATCATCGAGACCGGTCGTGAGATGACCGATGCCGAGGTGCGCCACGAGATCTCCGGGATCCTGTGCCGCTGCACCGGCTACCAGAACATCGTCAACGCGGTACAGTCCGCCGGCACCAAGCTCCGCGGCCGCACCGCGGGAGGTCGTGACTGATGACCTACACGTACATCGGCAAGGAACGCAGGCGGATCGAGGACCCTCGGCTGCTGGTCGGCCGCGGCGGGTACATCGCCGACCTCAGGCTGCCGGGCATGCTGCACGCCGCGATCCTGCGCAGCCCCGTACCGCACGCGTGGATCAGGTCCATCGACGCCACCGAGGCACTGAAGTTGCCGGGAGTCGTCGCCGTGCTCACCGGCGAGGACTGCAAGGCGAAAATGAACCCCTGCATGAGCTTCGGCCCGGCCACCATCACGCAGTACCCGATCGCCGTGGACAAGGTCCGTTACGTCGGCGAGGCCGTCGCGGCCGTCGTCGCGGAGAGCAGGTACCTCGCCGAGGACGGCGTGGACCTGCTGGAGGTCGACTACGAGGCGCTCCCGCCGGTCGCCGATCCCATGACGGCCATGGAGCCCGATTCCGCGCTGCTGCACCAGGAGCACGGCAGCAACATCGGGTACGAGCGGACCTTCGAGTTCGGCGATGTGAACGCCGCCTTCGCCGGGGCCGACCTGATCGTCGAGGACACCCTGCAGTGGGGCCGCTCGGCCGGAATGCCGATGGAGACCACGGGCGCTGTGGCCCAGCCCGGCTTCAACGGCGTACTGGAGATCTACTGCAACTCGCTCAACTTCAGCTACTTCGTCTTCCTGATCGCGGCCACACTGAGACTTCCGTCGAACAAACTGACGATGAAGCCGGTTCCGGCGGGCGGCAGCTTCGGCAGCAAGCTCGCCGCGCACAAGGTGCCCGCCCTCGCCGGCTTCCTGGCCCTGCAGGTGGGTCGCCCGGTGTCGTACCTCGAGGACCGGTTCGACCACCTGATGAACTCCGACCACCACGGGTGCGACCGCATCTACCAGGCTCGCATGGGTTTTCGCGCCGACGGCACGATCGTCGGTCTCGACATCGACGTCGTCGACGACTACGGCGCCTACATGCAGTTCGGCATCGGCCACCACGGCAACGCCTTCTCCCAGGTCGTCGGCCCGTACCGGTTCCGGGACGTGAAGTACCGCCTGCGGGCCGTGGTCACCAACAAGTGCCAGCAGGGCGCCTACCGCGGCTTCGGCTCCGAGGTGCACAACTGGGTGCTGGAACGGCTGGTCGACAAGGGGGCAGCCCGGCTCGAGCTCACCCCGGAGGAGATCCGCCGCCGCAACTTCATCCAGCCCGACCAGTTCCCGTACAAGATCCCCGGCGGCAACCTCTACGACAGCGGTGACTACCCCGCCGTACTGGACAAGGCACTGTCGATGATCGACCTGGACAGGTGGCGCGCCGAACAGAAACGGCTGCGGGAGGAGGAGGGCCGCTACATCGGCATCGGCCTGGCCACGACCCAGGAGCGCAGCGTCTTCAGCGCCACCGAGTTCTGGTTTCTGATGGAGAAGCCCACCTTTCCCCTCACCTCCAGCCCTGAGAGCGCGACGGTGACGATCGACCCCACCGGGCAGTTCCAGCTCCTGCTGCACTGCCAGTCGATGTGGGGCAACAGCCCGGAGACGGTGGGCGCCACCGTGCTGGCCGAGGAGTTCGGGATCCCGCCGGAGAGCGTCAATGTCCGGTACGCCGACTCGGCCCACGCGCTTCCTGGCACCGGCCCGGGCGGCAGCCGTTACACCGCCATGGTGGCCGGTGCGATCCGGGGCGCGTCGCGCAAGCTCCAGAAGAAGCTCATCCACATCGCCGCGCACAGCCTCGAAGTGGCCCCGGAGGACCTCGAACTCGTCGACGCGCGCGTGCAGGTCAGGGGGGCTCCGGAGACGGGCCTGACCGTCGCCGAGCTGGCGGGCACCGCCTACTTCTTCGCGCTCAGCCTGCCCGAGGGCATCACGAGCGGACTGGAGGAGTCCTACACCTACGACCACCCGTACACGACGCTTCCGGCACCGGACGGCTCGGACCTCGGCGTCTTCTACCCGATCATGGGCCATGCCTGCCACATCGCGGTCCTGGAGGTCGACCCCGACACCGGGATCCCCTCCTTCCTCGACTACGTGGCCGTACACGACGCCGGGACGATCGTGAACCCCAGGAGCCTGGGCGGTCACGTCACCGGCGGCGCCACACAGGGCATCGGGACCACGCTCTACGAGGAGCTGGCCTACGACGAGGACGGGCAGTTCAAGTCCTCCACACTCAGGGAGTACCTGATCCCCACCGCCAGCGAGGCCCCGGCGTTCCGCATCGGACACGTCCAGACGCCCTCGCCGTTCACCGAGTACGGCATCAAGGGCGGCGGCGAGGGCGGCCGCATGGTGGCTCCGGCGGCCGTGTCGGCGGCCATCGACGACGCTCTACGGGAGTACGGGATGCGGGTTCGCCGACTGCCGGTCAAGCCCGCGACGATCGTGGCGACGGTGCAGGCGGGGCGCGCCGCGGAGGGGCGCAAACTGCACAAACTGCACTCGATCGAGTGATATCTGAGTGATCGTGAGTGCTCATGAGTGAGTGCCCTCTACGGTCTGGAATGTGAATCTGACCGAGTGGGCGAAGGCTCAGGGTGTCCATCCGCAGACCGCGCGCCGTTGGTTCCGTGAAGGAACGCTGCCGGTGCCCGCGGTGCGGGTGGGGCCGCGCACGATCCTGGTGAACATCGAGGCCAACCAGGCCGTCGATGTCGTCGGTGGCGTGGGCCTGTACGCCCGGGTCTCCTCCCACGATCAAAAGACAGACCTGGAGCGGCAGAGGGCCCGTCTCGTGGAGTGGGCGGCGAAGGCCGGGCGGCGTGTCGTCCGCGTGGAATGCGAGGTCGCTTCGGGTATGAACGGCGCGCGGGCGAAGCTCCGCCGCCTGCTGGCCGATCCGGCCGTGATGACGGTCGTCGTCGAGCACAAGGACCGCCTCGGGCGGATGAACGTCGAGCTCGTCGAGGCCGCATTGGCGGCCCATGGCCGCCGCCTGGTCGTCCTGGACGAGGGCGAGGTCGGGGACGACCTGGTCCGCGACATGACCGAGGTCCTCACCTCGTTCTGCGCCCGCCTGTACGGTCGCCGCTCGGCGAGGAACCGCGCGCGCAGAGCGCTTGAGGCGGCCGCGAAATGAACAAGGCCAGGAAGCCGCTCCGCCCGGTCCGGGATCCGTTCGTGGTCCAGGAGGCGACGGGTGTGGCCATCCGTGACCGTCTGAAGGACCTCACCCCCCAGGACGAGAAGGTCCTCCGCCTGATGGGGGCCCACCTCGGTTCTCTCGCGGCCGCTGACCTCGCCCGGTACTCGCGGGCCGACTTCGAGCGCACCAATCGCTCCTGGGCAGCCCGCAAGCAGGACCTGACCGGGCAGTCGTCGTCGCGGTGGGCGGGTTCCCTCACAAAGGGCACGCACGATCAGTACGCACTCGCCCGGCGCGGCCAGTTCGCGTACCGCGACAAGCTCGCCGACGGCATCCGGATGCTCATGCACCGCCTGTCTCTCCCGGTCGGCGAGAAGGGTGCGACGGGCAAGCCGGGCGGGTACCGGTCGAAGAACGAGTGGTTTTGCAAGTCCCGCCGCCTCCACATCCTCAAGGCCCGTCTCGCGGCCGTGGAGGAGGACATCGCGACGGGCCGCGTGCACGTCGTGCGCGGCGGGAAGAGGCTCGCGAACAACCGGCACAACCTGACCACCGCCCAGCTCACCGAGACCGGATGGCGCGAACGCTGGGAAGCCGCCCGCTGGTTCCTCAGCGCGGACGGGGAGTCCGGGAAGCGGTTTGGGAACGAGACGATCCGCGTCGCCTTGGACGGCGAAGTCTCGATCAAGCTGCCCAAGCCGCTGGAGTATCTGGCCAACGCGCCGCGCGGCCGGTACGTCCTGTCCGCCCGCGTCACATTCCGGCACCGGGGCGAGGAATGGGCCGACCGCACCGCCCACAACCGTGCGGTCGCGTACGCGATCCACCTCGACGTACTCAAGGGCCGCTGGTATCTGACCGCCTCCTGGAAGCGGCCCGCTGTCCAGGCGGTCCCCCTTCAGGCCGCGCGCGCCGATGGGCTCATTGGCGTGGACACGAACGCCGACCACTTCGCCGCATACCGTCTCGACAAACACGGCAACCCCGTCGGCGACCCCCAGCGGTTCACCTACGACCTCACCGGCTCGGCGGACCACCGCGACGCGCAGCTCCGGCACGCACTCAGCCGACTCCTGCGCTGGGCCACCCGGATCGGCGTCACCGCGATCGCCATCGAGGATCTGGACTTCTGTGACGGGAAGACCCGCGAGAAATTCGGCCGCAACAAGCGCTTCCGGCAGCTCATCCACGGCATCCCCACCGGCAAGGTCAGGGCCCGGCTGGTGAACATGGCCGCCGAGCATGGCCTGGCCCTGGTCGCCGTCGACCCGGCGTACACCTCCAAGTGGGGCGCAGCGCACTGGAAGGCGCCCCTGACCAGCAGCAAGCGTGTGATGACCCGCCACGACGCGGCGGGCATCGCGATCGGAAGGCGCGCCCTCGGGCACCCGATCCGGCGACGGACGAAACCGCCCCGCACCCACCAGAGCGATGGTGGCGGGCATCGGAACGTCCAGGCCGATCGTGGTACCCGGGGGCGTGAGGGACTCCGCCGGACACGGAACGGAGCCAGCCCCCAGAGGGCGGCGACCGGCCGTGCGGTCACAGCGGAAAACCAGCGTGCCCAACACCGTTCGGGGCACGCGGCTGAGCATGGGGCCTGGCAACAGGACTCACTCCCGCTCAGTCTTTAGGAACGGTAGGGCTGCTGCCCGCCACCCCCGCGCTCTGCGCCCACCCCCCGGACACAGCGCAGCGCCGCCGATCGCTCGCCGCATCAGGCGAATGCCGACACGCGCGGCAACCCGGCCGGCCCGCCGCAGGCGGAGGGATCTGCCGGCCCGCAGCAGGCGAGGGGATCAATGGGCGAGCGGAAGCTCCTGCTCGGTCCAGATGCATTTGCCCTCGGCGAGATGGCGAGTGCCCCAACGCTTGGAGAGAGCGGCCACCAGGTGCAGGCCCCGGCCGCCTTCGTCGGTGTACGCGGCGCGCCGGATGCGAGGGCTGGTGAGGCTGCCGTCATAGACCTCACAGATCAGCGACCGGCTGCGCAGCAGGCGCAGGCGTATGGGGCCGCTGGCATGCCGGATCACGTTGCCGACCAACTCGCTCACCAGCAGCTCGGTGGTCATGGCGAGCTCGTCCAGACCCCAGACGGCCAGCTGGCTGCGGACGTACTCCCTGGCCTGGCCGGCTGCCCGCGGGTCGTCCGGAAGGCTGCACGAGGCAACGCTGTCGACAGGTGTGCCCCGAGTGTGGGCCACGAGGAGGACCGCGTCGTCGTTGGTCTGCTCACGGTCGGGCAGCAAAGCCGAGACGATGACGTCGCACAGGTCATGGAGCCGCCTGGTGTCACTGTGCTGGGTGCCGGTCGGGAAGCATGAGGTCCGGGCCACGGCCCAGGTCAGCGTCTGCCTGAGCTGAGCCAATCCTTGGTCGATGTCCCGGGTTGCGGATTCGATGAGGCCGTCCGTGCAGAACACGAGAAGGCTCTCCTCCGGCAGGCGCAGCTCGTGGGTCTCGAAGGGAGGTTCGGCGGCGCCCAGCGGCGGGTCGCCGGCCAGCTCTGGGCAGTGGACCGTCCCATCGGGAAGGACGATGGCAGGCGGGAGATGACCGGCCGAGGAGAGCGAGCAGGTACGGGTGACGGGGTCGAACACGGCGTACAAGCAGGTGGCGTACTTGTCGTCGCCCAGGTCGGAGACGAGTTCGTTGAGGTGGAAGAGCAGCTCATCCGGACTCAGTTCGAGGTCGGCAAGGGTGCGGACCGCCGTGCGCAGCTGTCCCATGATGGCGGCTTCGGCGATGCCGTGCCCCATGACGTCGCCGATCACGATGGCGACCCGATCGCCCGACAGCGGGATCAGGTCGTACCAGTCGCCGCCCACCTCTTCGCCCTTGCCGGCGGGCATGTAGCGAGCGGCGGCGGAGACGGCCGGCAGGGAGGGCAGTGTCCTGGGGAGCAGGCCGCGCTGGAGTTCCCGGGCGCGGGTGTGCTCCGCGTCGTACAGCCGGGCCCGCTCCAGCGCCTGTGCGATCAGCCCGCTCAGCGCTATTAGCAGAGTGCGCTCCTGCTCGCTGAACGAGCGCGGCCGAGAGAAGGAGACGATGCAGCAACCGATCGCGTGCCCGGAGGCGATGAGAGGAAGGAACGCCCATGCGTTCTTGGCCGAGGCGGCCACAAAGCTCTCAAACCGCGGATAGAGCCGGAGGTACTCGGCGGTGGATTCGAGGAATCTGGGAGTGCGAGTGCGGAGCGTGTCGGTGACCGCCATGTGGGTCGTGCGCGAGACCCCGTCGATCTGGCGCAGGAACTCCTCTGTGTATCCGACGGATCCGACCACACGCAGCCAGCCACCCTCAAGCGCGTGGACCAACAGCCCGTCGGCGCCGAAGGGCGGCAGGACATGCTGTGCGACGGCCTTGGCCACGTCGCTCGATGTGACGGCTTCGGCCAGCGCCGCGGTCAGTTCGCTCATCCGGGCGGTCCGCTCGGCCGCGATCCGATCGACGGCCAATCGCTCGGCTGCCCCTGGCCGCTCGTCGGTGACGTCGGCGAAGTAGATCGTCAGCCCGCCGCCCGGCAAGGGGACCAGCCGGACATGGTGGACGCGCTGATCGGTCGGCCGGTGTACGTCGAAACTGATCGGCTTCCTCTCGGCGGACGCGCGTCGGCACTGGGCTTCGAGACCGGGGGCGCCTCCTGCGGGAACGTCCCAGAGAGTGCTGCCCAGCAGCGTCCGGCCGGAGCCCAGGAGACGCTCGGCCTCCTTGTTGACGAAGGTGATCCGCCAGTCGTCGGCGACCGTCAGGAATCCATCGCCCATATCACGGAGGGTGGCGACGACCGGACCGCTCGCGACTTGTGTGTGCGTCGGGCCCCACAGCGTACCGACCATACGTGCGGAGGTGCCGTCCTCACCTGGCACGATGTGGCCGAGCGCCCGCACCCACCCGAATGTGCCGTCACTGTGGTGCACTCGGTATTCGGTGTCGTACGCCGTCCCACTGTCGAACGCCTCGCGGATGTCGGCCGTGAATGCCGGCAGATCCTCGATGCCCGAGAGATACCAGCTGAGGTCCGCGCTCTCATCGAACACTTGAGGCGTCTCACCGGACATGTCGATGAGCGGTTGGGTGAGCGTTACGGAACCGGCCACGGCGTCGTATTCCCAATGCCTGATCACAAGCACGCGGGGCACCTGCCCGCCGGGCACATCGCTCGTGGGTGGCTCGCTGGGCGGCGACCCGACGTCCGACGGCGTGCTGGGACATCGTTCCAGGTGCCCGACCGCCCACGCCGCCACCGAGCCGAAAGAGGACCGCTGGGCGGGATCGGGCTCGTCGGGGCCTGCCGTGAGCACGGACAGCACACCGATTCGCCCGCGGGTACCGAGCAGGGGCACCGCCGCGGTGCCGGCGGCCCCGATCCCCATGCTGTCCTCGGCCACCCAGACGAAGGCACCGGTGCGCATGGCGCGTGCCGGGGCCACGTCCTCGTCCTCGTGGAGATTCGCCCATGCTTCGGCGATCTCCGGGGCGAGCCCGCTGGCTGCTACCAGACGCAACCGTCCAGAATCGGGGTCATGCCAGTGCACGAAGCCCCCGAGGCCGCCAAGGTCATCGGTCGCCTGCTGAAGTGCCACGTTCAGTGTCTCGGCCATCGACAGCCCCTGGTTGGCTGCAAACAATCGGGGCCGCGTCTCCTCCAGCCGCCCGATGCGGCTCCCGGGCCTCGCGTTCCCAGCCGCCACCTCGTCTCCTGAAAGGTCGCGTTCAAGCCCCGGTCGTGCAATGACCCATCATCGGATACCCGCACGGCACTGCCGTCGTACGCATGGGAGATTCTCGTTTCGGCAGTACTGACACTGTATCCCTGACATGCCCGGGCGCGATCAGAAGGGACGAGCGGACGATTCACGGAGTCTGCGTCGGACTGACGACCGGCCTGTCCCGGAGCGATGCGGGAGGCACGGCACCCGGCTTTGGCGCGCCCGGTGTGAGCATCGCCGTGATCAGTCGGCTGTTCGTCGCTCCGTCGGCCCGTTGCCATGGGCGTGCGCACGGCAGAGGGCGCCGCCAAGCGCTACCTCAGCCGCAGCAGGCCGACTTGGTCCGGGGTACCGACTCGCTGGCCGACCTGTTCATTCAGCTCGTACTGAAGATCAACATAGGCGGAGGCACAGGTCAGGTTGTGGAGCCGGGGCCTGGCGGCAGGTGGACTGTCATGATCAGGTGGCAGGTTTCCGTGCCGGAGCCGCGGTAGGTGTGGGGCGCGTCGCCGTCGAAGGTGGCGGTCTGTCCTGCTTCGACGGCGTGCTCGGTGCCGTCGACAAGCAGGGTCATCCGGCCGGAGGTGACGCTGACGGTTTCGACGACTCCCGCCTGGTGGGGGTGGCTGGGATATTCCTCGCCCGGTTCCAGTTTCCAGCGCCAGACCTCGACCGGGGCCGGGCCCGAGGTCGTCAGCATGAGGCGGGCCTCGCTGCCCTGCGTTCCGGTCCACAGTGGCGCGAGGGTGTCGGCGGTCACGACGCGGACGCGACCTTCGGCCGGGCCCTCCATCAGGGCGGACACCGAGATGCCCAGGGTGTCGGCCAGCCGGACCAGGGTGGCGAAATTCGGGTTGCCCTGGGCCTTCTCCAGTCCCACCAAGGCGCCCTTGCTGACCTGGGCGCGCCGGCTGAGTTCATCGAGGGACAGGCCCGCGCGGTTGCGGGCCGTCCTGACGTTGTGCGCGAGCGTCCGCAGGGCTGCCTCTGTCTCGGCCATCCGATCACCGTCCTCGCGAGTGGACCACTGGAATGCACCGTCCGGTCGTTTGATTGACATAGGACGGTCGATCCGTTGTACGGTTTAGTCGTTCCATTGCAATACTAAGGGATGTGCCGTGATCGCTCTGCTGCTGGCCCTGGGCAGCTCACTCGCCTACGGGTGCGCCGATTTCCTCGGAGGGCTTGGCGCCCGTAAGGCTCATGTGCTGCGTACCGTGATGATCGCGGCGCCGGCCAGTCTCGCGGTCGAGCTGCTGCTGTGGCCGGTGCTCGGCGCCTCGTTCAGTGCCGGCGCTCTCGGCTGGGGGGCCGCATCCGGGCTGGCCTCGGCCGCAGCGTTCGCCCTGCTCTACCGCACCCTGGCGATCGGCCCGATGAACGTGCTGTCGCCCGTCACCGCGCTGGTGTCCGCCGCGCTACCCGTCGGCGTGGGCCTGCTGCAGGGCGAGCACCTGTCCGCCGCCGGACTGGTGGGCTTGCCGCTCGCGCTGGTGGCGGTGGTGCTGGTCAGCGCCGGACACGACGCCGGGACGGCACGCCCCTCACGCACAGCGCTGCTGCTGGCCTTCGGTGCGGGCGCCGCCATCGCCCTTCAGCTGATCTTCTTGCACCAGGCGCCGTCCGACAGCGGCGTGGCCCCGCTGATCGTGGGCCGGGCGGTCTCCTCGGCCGTCACCCTGGCCGCCGCGGGGGTGATGTACCGCAGGCTGGGCTCCGAGCGGCCCGCATACGCGATGTCGGCAGCCGCGGGTGTGCTGGACTCCGTGGCCAACTTGCTGTTCCTGCTCGCCGCCCGCAGCGGGGACCTCGCCGTCGTCGCCGTGATCACCGCCCTCTACCCGGCCGGCACCGTCCTGCTCGCCCGCAGCGTGCTCGCCGAACGCATCCACCGCGGCCAGCTCGTCGGCCTGGGCACCGCCGCCGTCGCCGTCAGCCTCCTCGCCCTGACCTGAGCAAGCCCCGGCACCCACCACACCACCGCCTACGCAAGGAGACCAGCATGTTCATCCAGCCCTGGGACGCCAGCCTGGACGAAGCGGAATGGCAGACCTGGATCGCCGAAGGCCACGACTTCGGACAGCTCAGCGTCAACGGCCTGCCCGGCCACCCGCCCGTCGCCGTTCCCACACACTTCACCAGCGACGGCAACCACCTCCTGGTCCACCTCGCCCGGCCCAACCCGGTCTGGAAGGCGATCGAGAACGACCCGAACGTCCTCTTCACCGTCTTCGGCGACTACGCCTTCATCCCCGGCCCCTGGCGCGCCAAGGCCGGCACCCTGCCCACCGACGGCGTCCCGACCAGCTACTACACGGCCGTCCAGTTCACCTGCCGCGCCCACATCGTCGACGATCCCGAGGCCAAGGCCGAGCTGCTGCGCCGTCAGCTCGCCCACTTCCAGCCCGACGGCGACCACGCCCCCGTCGCCGTCGACCAGCCGCCCTACGGCCGGATGCTGCCCGGCATCCGCGGCCTGCGCCTGGAGGTCACCGAGGTACGGGCCAAGTTCAAGTACGACGACCACAAGTCCTTCGAGCACCGCACCGCTGTCGCCGACCACCTCACCACACGCGGCCAGGGCCTCGACGTCCCCACCGCACTCCAGCAGCGCCGCCGCCTGGACCGCGTCGGCCCCTGGAAGCCCTGACCACCACCCCAGCCCCGACGCAGGAAACGGAAACACCTCCCATGCCCGCCTTCCGCCTCACCCCCGCCATCACGGACGCCTTCCCCGACACCCTCATCGCCCTGGTCACCGCCACCGGCCTGCGCGGCCGTGAATCCTGGCCCCACACCGCCGTCGCCGTGGAGGAACTGGAGCAACAACTCGCCGACGGCACCTGGCACCCCGCCGACGAGACCGACCCCCGCATCGAGGCGTGGCACACCGCCTACCGCTCCTTCGGCACCAACCCCCGCCGCATCCGCCCCAGCGTCGACGCACTCGGCCGCCGCCTCGCCAAGAAGGGAGCCCTGCCGCGCATCAACCCGGCCGTCGACTCCTACAACGCCGTCTCCGTCCGTCACGGCCTGCCCGCCGGCGCCTTCGATCTGGACAACGTCACCGGCGACGTCGTCATCCGCCACGCGGACGGCACCGAGTCCTTCACTCCGCTCGGCGAACCCGACACCATCGAGAACCCCAAGCCCGGCGAGATCATCTACGCGGACACCACCGGCGTCCTGACCCGCCACTGGAACCACCGCGACGCCCACCGCACCCGCGTCACCGAGGACTCCACACACGTCGCCTTCGTCCTCGAAACCCTCCACGCCACCCGCGACGGCCACCTCCTCAAGACCGCCGCGAACGAGCTGCAGGACCTGCTCAGTTTGCACAC
This sequence comes from Streptomyces sp. NPDC002896, assembly GCF_040295225.1. Classification (NCBI taxonomy): domain Bacteria; kingdom Bacillati; phylum Actinomycetota; class Actinomycetes; order Kitasatosporales; family Streptomycetaceae; genus Streptomyces; species Streptomyces sp. NPDC002896. The sequence goes on from NZ_JBEOVA010000028.1 coordinate 61,719, forward strand.
CGAGCAGACCACCGTGCACTACCTCAGCCCGGCACAGCCCCAGGCCACCGCCTGAAACTTCGCGGCGGCAACCTGATCGAGCTGACTGTGGTTCGGCGCTGCGGCGTACCCGTCGCAGCGCACTTTCGCAAGCGGCCTAAGAGCCCCGGTCGATCCACTCCTGGAGATGCGGGGCCTCGGTGCCGATGGTGGTCGATTCGCCGTGGCCGGTGCGGACCGCCGTTTCCGGCGGCAGTACCAGCAGGCGGTCGCGGATGGACCGGACGATCGTCGGGAAGTCCGAGTACGACCGGCCCGTGGCCCCCGGTCCGCCGGCGAACAGGGTGTCGCCGGTGAACACCGTGCCCAGTTCCGGGGCGTGCAGCGAGATCGCTCCCGGTGTGTGGCCAGGGGTGTGAAGCACCGTCAGTTCGGTGTCGGCCACGGTGATCCGGTGCATGTCGGAGAGGTAGCCGTCCGGGTTCCGGTCCGGGTGGGTGTGCTTCCACAGCAACCGGTCGTCGAGATGGATCAGGATCGGCGCACCGGTCGTGTCGGCGAGGGCAGGCGCGGCGTCTATGTGGTCGTCGTGGCCGTGGGTGCACACGATGGCCTTGAGCTGCCGGTCGCCGACGGCGGCCGCGATGGCGTCGGCGTCGTGGGCGGCGTCGATGACGATCACCTCTTCGTCGTCGCCCACGATCCAGACGTTGTTGTCGACGTCCCAGGTGCCGCCGTCCAGGCTGAAGGTGCCGGACGTGACCAGCTGCTCGATGCGGGCGGCCGTCACAGCACGACCACGGAGCGCAGAACGTCGCCCTTGTGCATCCGGGCGAAGGCGTCCTCGACCCCGTCCAGAGTGATCGTCTCGCTGACGAACGCGTCGAGGTCCAGGCGGCCCTGGAGGTACAGGTCGATCAGCAGGGGGAAGTCGCGGGAGGGCAGGCAGTCGCCGTACCAACTCGACTTCAGCGCCCCGCCTCGGCCGAAGACGTCCAGCAGCGGCAGCTCCAGCTTCATCTGCGGGGTCGGCACGCCGACGAGGACGACCGTGCCGGCCAGGTCGCGGGCGTAGAAGGCCTGTTGGTACGTCTCCGGGCGGCCTACGGCTTCGATGACCACGTCCGCACCGAACCCGCCGGTCAGCTCGCGGATCGCCGCCACCGGATCCGTTTCCCGCGAGTTGACCGTGTGCGTGGCGCCCAGGCCGCGGGCGGTCTCCAGCTTGCGGTCGTCGATGTCCACGGCGATGATCTTCGCCGCTCCGGCCAGGTGGGAGCCGACCACCGCCGCGTCGCCGACGCCGCCGCAGCCGATGACGGCCACGGAGTCACCGCGGGTGACCGCACCGGTGTTGATCGCCGCGCCGATGCCCGCCATCACGCCACAGCCCAGCAGACCGGCAGCGGCCGGTGACGCAGCCGGGTCGACCTTGGTGCACTGACCCGCGGCGACCAGGGTCTTCTCGGCGAAGGCTCCGATGCCCAGGGCCGGGGACAGCTCGGTGCCGTCGAGCAGGGTCATCTTCTGCTTCGCGTTGTGGGTGTTGAAGCAGTACCAGGGCCGGCCGCGCAGACAGGCGCGGCACTGGCCGCACACGGCACGCCAGTTGAGGATCACGAAATCGCCGGGCGAGACATCGGTCACGCCCTCACCGACCGACTCCACGACACCGGCCGCCTCGTGGCCGAGCAGGAAGGGGAAGTCGTCGTTGATGCCGCCCTCGCGGTAGTGGAGGTCGGTGTGGCACACCCCGCACGTCTGGATCCGCACCACCGCCTCCCCCGGTCCCGGGTCGGGGATCACGATCGTCTCGATGCCGACCGGCTCGCCCTTCGCCCGCGCGACGACGCCTCGTACCTGCTGGGACATTGCTGGTTCACTCACTTTCCGCGGAGATGAATAGACAGTGATGAGTCGACAGTGAGTCGACCGTGATGAATCGACGGCTGATCAAGCCACCGGCTGGACGCTCAGGGGCAGGGACGCCCACGAGCGCAGCGTGTTGTTGGGGTGGCGGTGCGGTGTTCCGGCGAGTTCGATCCGCTCGACGCGGCGGGCCAGGGCGGTCAGCAGCGCTTCGGCCTCCAGGCGGGCCACGTGCTGGCCGACGCACTGGTGCAGGCCCATGCCGAAGCCAACGTGGCCGGAGGGGTCGCGAGTGAGGTCGAAGCGATCGGGGTCGTGCCAGCGGGCCGGGTCTCGGTTGGCCGCGCCGAGGAACATGAGGATCTTCGTGTCCGCGGGAACGAGCGTGCCTGCGATGGTGACGTCGGTGGTCGCGGTGCGGAAGAAGGTCTGCACCGGTGACTGCCAGCGGACCGCCTCGTCGAACGCGGCCCGGGCCAACTCGGGTCGCTCCCGAAGCCGTTGCCATTCGTCGGGGTGGGTGGCGAAGGCGTACAGGCAGGCCGCCAGGCCGTGCACGGTGGTGTCGACTCCGGCGGTGAGCAGGGAACGCACCACCAACGGCGCCTGTTCGTATGTCAGATCGCCGCGGTCGGCGGCGGCCCAGATCTGCGCGCCGAAGCCGTCCTCGCTCAGCGCCTCGCGGGTGCACTGGGCGTTCACCCATGCCGACAGCTCGGCCACCCGGTGGGCGTCGGCCGCGACGAGGTCGTTGCGCGGGCCGAAGGCGTTGAAGGCCATGTTGCCGTACGGCAGGAGGTTCTCCCGGCCGTCCGGGCCGAGGCCCACGGCGTCCGGGAAGGCCCGCAGCGGAAATGCCTCCGCCAGCGCCACGAAGGCGTCGAACTCGGTTCCTTCGGCTAGGACTTGGTCGACGAGTTCCTCGGCCACCGCGGCCCACGATGCGCGCAGGCGGCGCAGGGCGGGCGGGGCCAGGATCTCGCGCAGGATCCGGCGCGGGGCGTCGTGCCGGGGCGGGTCGGCCTCCAGCAACAGGCTCGGCGGACGCCACGGCTTCTCGTGCCGGAAGTTGGCCAGACCCACGCCCGCCCCCGACTCGAAGTGCTGCCAGTCCACCAGAGCCGCGTGCACGTGCTCGTAGCGGGCCAGCGCGTGGACGTCGTAGCGCGAGAGGTACACGACCGGACCGGCCTCGCGCAGGGCCTGGTGCAGCGGTTCAGGGTTCAGCAGGACCTCGTGGGCGAACGGGTCGGCGTCACTGACGGGCGGCACGACGGCACGCTCGAGTGCCTCGGTCATCAAGGCTCCTTGGGGAAGTGAAGGATCTCAGAGGTCGGCCTCAGAGAGCGGTCAGAGAGCGGTCTCAGAGAGCGAAGGAAGTCTCAGAGAGCGGAGGGATCTCAGAGATCGAGAACGAGACGGTCGCCGCAGGAACGCGACACGCACAGGAACATGCAGTCGTTCGCCGCCCGTTCGTGGTCGGCCAGCACCGAGTCCCGGTGGTCGGGCTGCCCCTCCAGCACCGGTGTCAGGCATGTTCCGCAGGTGCCCTGCTCGCAGGAGGACAGCACGTCCGCGCCGACGCGGCGCACCGCCTCCAGCACCGAGACCTCCGGGGTGATGGTGACGGTGCGTCCGGTGCGGCGCAGCTCGACCTCGAAGGGCGCCTCCCGCACCGGCACGGTCTGCGCGGCTGCCGTGAAGCGCTCGACCCGAAGGGCGTACGGCGGCCAGGCGGCGCAGGCCGCTTCGACGGCGGCGAGCAGCGGGGCGGGGCCGCAGCAGTAGACCTTGGTGTCGGGGCGCGGGGTGCCCAGCCAGGCCGCGAGGTCCAGCAGCCCGAGCTCGTCCTGCGGGACGACGTGCACCCGCTCGCCGTAGGCCTCCGTCAGTTTCTCACGGAAAGCCATCGACGCCCGGGTCCGGCCGCCGTACAGCAACTGCCAGTCAGCGCCGAGCAGTTCGGCCTGGCGCACCATGGGCAGCAGCGGGGTGATGCCGATGCCGCCCGCGATGAAGAGGTACTTCTCCGACGGCACGAGGGGGAAGTGGTTGCGCGGGCCGCCGACCCCGACGCGGTCGCCCGGCCGCAGCCGGTCGTGCACATACGCGGATCCTCCCCGGCCCGCGGGCTCCCTCAGTACGGCGATCCGGTAGGTGCGCGGGTCCCATCGGTCGCCGCACAGGGAGTACTGCCGGGTCGTCCCGTCCGGCAACACCAGATCGATATGGGAACCCGGCGTCCAGTCCGGCAACCGGGCACCGTCCGGGTGCACGAGGGCGAGTGACACGACCCCCTCGGCGACGTCCTCCTTCACGGAGACCGTCAGGGTCGCCGCGTTCCTCGACGCCGACTGTCCTGCGCCGACGCCGGACTCGGCGTCCGCAACCACGCTGCTTCCGACCACGTTGTCGCCTCCCGTCGTTGGGTTGCAGGCAGGATGCGCGGCGGCGACGGACGGTCGCGACGGCATTCTCAACCATTGAGAGACGAACTTCCGTCGGCTGTCATACGGCCGTTGCACTGCCGTCACGTGGGTCGCCGGACTCCCGACGCCGCCCCGGGGCGTCCGGGGCACCCAACGCACGGGAGACACCACGTGCAGCGGTCCGCACCACCGGCACGACGGACGTGGCCCCCGCCTCGTTTGGGACGATCACCGCCAACGCGGCTACCACCTCACCGCGCGCGTCACGCACCGGCGCCGCGATGCCCAGGGCGTCCGGGTGCACGTACCCCGGGCAGTACGCGTATCCCTGCCGGCGAACCTCGGCCAGCACGGCCCGCAGCCCCGCGGCAGTGGCGGGAGTGTTCGGGGCGTAGCGGTGCAGAGGCTCGTCGAGCACCCGACGGCGCAGGTCCGCGGGGCCGTGGGCGAGGAGGACCAGGCCACTGGAGGAGGCGTGCAGCGGAAGGCGGCCCGCGATGCGGGTGTAGTTGATGACGGCGCCCGGTGCCGTCAGCCGCTCCAGGAACAGCACCTCGTCGCCGTCCAGCACGCCGAGCTGGACGTGGTGGCCGACGACGTCGTGGACGCCCTCCATGAAGGGCATGGCCGCGTTGCGCAGCGACAGGGTGGGCGAGGCGCGTGTGGCCAGCTCCCACATGCGCATGCCGATCCGGACCCGGCGGTCGGCGTCCCGGGTCAGGAACCCGTACGAGACCAGCTCGGCCACCAGCCGCGACGCCGTCGCCACGTGCAGCCCCGTACGGCGGGAGATCTCAGAGACGGTCAAGGCCGACTCCTCCGGCGTGAACGCCTCGAAGATCCGTACGACCCGCGCCAATACCGACTCGCCGTTCTGTGTCCTCACCTCGCCATCATCGGATTCCTTTCCAGCACGTCAAGCCCACGCAAGCGCCGTACGGCCGGCGCCGGAGCACGCCTTGGCTGCACCGGCGTCTGCCGGCGCAGCCGAGGGTCACTCCGTTCCGAGCGCCGCCCTAGACCGCGGCGAACCGGAGCTGTTCGACGACCTTGCCGCCCTCGCGCCGGGTGAAGGTGGCCGACCGCTTGCCCACCTGGCTGCCGCGGATGACGCAGCTCCAGCCGGGACGAACGTCGGCGGCGACCTGAAGCAGGTGGCTGTCGGGGCTGGTGATGGTGACGAAGGGTTCCTCGTGGGCGTACGGGTCGGGCTCCCCTTCGGCCAGCTCACGCCCGAAGATGTACTCCTCCACCATTTGCCCCCTGTGGTGGCGGGCGACGGTGCAGAGGCGGAAACCGCCGGGAACGTAGTGGCCGACGGTCGCCGTCCACTCCCCCTGCACGACCTGCGGGTAGTGCTGAAGGATCCGGGCGTCGGGGTTGTCCTTGAGGATGTCCTTCATGGCGGCGATGTGATCCTCCACCGTGGTGGTCGCCTTCCCGTACATCTCCACATAGACATCGGACGCGTGGTAGTACGCCTGCATGTCCCACTTGCGGTTGTTCCAGGCGACGAAGTCCGCGATGTGGAAGTGGATGCAGTTGTCCTTCTCCAGCTGGTATCTGCCGCCGTACTGCGGCGGGCGAGGCGACGCCGACGCGGGCACTGCCAGTGCGGGGGCCACAGCCAGCGGCACACCGACCGCCGCGGCGCCGAGCAGAGTCCGCCGGTTCAACGATTCCATTGCCTTCTCCGGTTTCGAAAAGCCAGGTCGAGGCGGGAAGACGTCGCCCGGGACTTCGTCCGGAGCGGCAGATCTCCCGCACAACCAGCCTCGCCAGCCGGAGTGGATCAGGCCATGAAGGAATCCGCTGGATCCATGCACCTTTCGGGATGCCGCCGTTCAGGGCGAGGAGTGGGCACCCGACGACGCGGCGCCGTCGCGTACACGCGTGCGGTAGGCCTGCGGTGACTCCTCGTACCGCTGCTTGAAGGCGCGCGAGAAGTAGAACTGGTTGCGCAGGCCGACCCGGGATGCGATCTCACCGATCTGCAGGTCGGTGAACCGCAGCAGTCGGGATGCTTCGAGCATGACCCGGTCCGTGATCAGCGCCTTCGTCGCGCGGCCGGTGCTCTTGGACAACGCGCGGGCCAGCAGCGGCGCCGGCACTCCCAAGGCGTCGGCATAGTGGTCCACGTCGTGGTGGTGGGTGAAGTCCCGCTCCAGCAGTGCCACGAACCGGCGGTGCAGCCGTGCGTCGACGTCGTCGCTCATCGACCCGCCGGCGCGGGCGTCGTCGTAGTAGCGCTGGGCCCACAACAGCAGCGTGAGCAGCAGGTGCCGGTGCACCTCGACGTTCAGCGCGTCGTGCGGACGCCGCGCCTCGGCCGCCAGGATGTCGACCAGCCGGTCCATCCGTGCCGCGTCTTCGGCCGGCACGCTCACCGACTGCGTCCCGTAACGTCCGACGAGCCACACCGGGTTGACCTGCGTGACGGACCCCTCGTACAGGAGGTCGTCGCCGAAGCTGATGACCGCGCCGTCGACGTCGCTCATGTGCTCGTACCGGTACACCTGGCCACGGCCGACAAGCGTCAGGCTGGGAGAGGCCACCTCCAGCGGCTCGCCGTCGATCACTTGCCGACCGGTGCCGGAGCGGACCCAGAACAGCGTGTGGAAGTCCTGGCGCTGCTCCAGCCGGCAACCCGTCTCGTCGTCGGGCACACCCGACCGGATCCTCACCACGTCGAGGGACGGCCCGCCCTCCGGCAGGCTGCGCACCGGCAGGTCGCGCGGGCTCCCCGGCCGCAGACGGAACCGGGGCGGCTTCCACCTCGTCGACTGCCGCACCTCACCGCCCCCGGAACCCGGCGACGCGGGGACGCTCATAGGCCCGACCGGGTCCAGCTCCTGCGAATCCATGGGCCCATCTTCCACCGCCCGGGACCCTTCCGACGTGACGCTGCTCACAAGCCGTTTGCCGCGCCCCTCGCCCTCGCCGTGTACCTGGTCAGGCGGCACGGCGGCCAGGACGCACGGGCCCAGTCACTCGACGCAGCACGGTAAGCACCGCAACAGGCCGACGCGGAGGTCCCCCTCGCCGACGCATCCGCCGCCATCGCCCAGGCCCGCGCGGTCACGCCACCGGAATGACGGTCGTCATCCCCTGAAAGGTACCGACGGCACTCGGCCCCACCGCCCATGTACGCGGTGGAGCCGAGTGCCGTTGTCCAGCACGATGTCTGAGGCTCACGCCCGGACTCGGACTCGATCACGGGATCAGGGCGATCTTCCCCCGGGTGTGCCGCCGCTCCAGTTCCGCGAAGGCGTCGGCGACGCGGTCGAGCGGGTACGTGGCGGCCACCGGAAGCTCGACGGAGCCGGATGCGACCAGATCGACGAGCTCCACCAGGATCTCCCGTGCGGTCGCATTGTGGCGGCCGTCGGTCTTGGCGCCGATCTCCGCCGCACGTTCCATGGCGACGGTCGTCTGAATGCGGTCCGGCGGTAGGCCGAGAGCGACGGCGAGGTCGAGGTACTCCGGCCCGTAGAGGTCGATGAACACGTCGACTCCGCTCGCTCCCGCGGCCTGCTCGAGCCGCTCACGAAGGCCTTCCCCGTACGGCACCGGGACGACGCCGTGCTTCTCCAGCCACTCGGCGTTGGCCGGCGAGGTGATGCCGAGGACGCGCACACCCTGGCCGAGGAGCAACTGCACAAGGAAGGTGCCGACCCCGCCCGCGGCCGCGGACACCGCGACTGTTTCTCCGGGCCGAGGAGCGACGGCGCGGGCGGCGGCGTAGGCCGTGGCGCCGACCATGTGCAGGGAGCCCGCCGCCTCCCAGCTCAGCTGAGGCGGCTTGGCCACCAGTTGGGCCGTCGGCACGGCCACGTGCGTCGCCTGCGCCGACGGACCCGGCGTCCAGCCCAGCACCTCGTCGCCGACGGCAAGCTCGTCGACCCCCGCGCCGAGCGCCACGACGACTCCGGCGAGGTCGCTGCCCTGGCCGGAAGGGAAGTCCACCGGGAACAGATCCCGGATCACCCCGGAGCGGATCATCGTGTCGAAAGGGTTGATGCCGGCGGCACGGACCTCCACGACGACTTCCCCCGGCCCTGGCTGGGGCATCGGGACTTCGGTGAGATACAGCACGTCACGATCGCCGTACCGATCGAAACGCACCGCCCGGGCCTGTGGGTTCATGTCTTCTCCTGATCCAGGGAATCACCCGACGGAGATCCCCAAGTGCCGGCGGTTCTCGGAACTGCACGAGGAACCGGCACGACTCGCCTGATGTCGAAAGACCTCGTTCCGACCCGGTCCCGGACCGCGGAGAGCAGGAGCTGTTCGACGGCCTGGCCGCGGATTGCGACTCCCGTTTTCGCTCCACGTCCGTCCCGGCCGCGAGATCACATACGCAGCCTCGTCGGCCGGAGCGGCTCGGTCCATGACGGAATCCGCTGGATCCATGCACTTTTCAGGAGGCGTGAACACGCAGCCGCCCGCCATGCACACCGCGTGTGCCGAGGGCGACAGCTCGGCACGGCGCGGTGGTTCACGCGGTTGGGTCAGCGGGCGTTGAAGCGGTACGACCCAGCCCGGACCCGGTAGACCTTGTAGGCGGCGCCGCCGGAGGTGTCGTCGCGGAGGAAGGCGACCCCCGGGGGCGCGGTGACGGGCTTGCCCTGGGTGGGGACCCAGATCTCGGCCTCGGTGTTGTACGGAATGGTCACCGCGAGGTCGATCCTGCCGTCCGGGCGGCGCTGCCACTCCGAGGACACCTTCCCGCGCACGGTGTCGATCGAGGCGCTGACGTGGTCGAGGGTCGCGGGCGACAGGTCGGTGTCCTGTGTGTCCTTCGGGACGCGGCTGTTGACCGCGGCGGCGGGGATGTACGGGCGGATGCGCAGCGACTCGTAGGCAGTTGAGGTGGGCTTGATGCCGGCCAGGCTCTGGTAGAGCCAGGTGGCCACGTTGGAGCGGTAGTGGTGGTTGACCGAGAGCCGGTCGGTCCACTGTTCCCACAGCGAAGTCGCACCCTTGGCGATCTGGTACACGTAGCCGGGCACGCCGGTCTGGGTGACGGCCTTGAGAGCGATGTCCGTGTAGCCGTACTCGCTGAGGATGTTGAACTCGTAGCGCGAGCCGTACATGTCGTTCTGGATGTGCTGGTCGGCGGCCACGATGCGGTCGGCGAGCAGCTTGGCGAGGGCCTTCTTGTTCTCGGCGAGCGTCTTCGTGCCCGCCAGGTAGCGGGGGTCGTCGGGGCTCAGGTCCGAGCCGGGCACCAGGTCGAAGGCGATGGCCATGGCGTTTTCGCTGGAGATGCCGCCCTGGGTGAAGTGGCCCTTTGCGGCGTCCCAGTAGTTGGCGATGAACGCCTTGCGCAGGGTGCGCGCCAGCTTCGCGTAGTGGGCGGCGCGTTCGGTGCGTCCGAGCCCCCGTCCCACCTCATCCATGTAGTCGCAGAAGTGGATGTAGAAGGCGAGGCTGATGACGGCGTTGCTGCCGGGGCTCTCGGCGCCGGAGTACGCGCCGAGGGATGCGTCGAATTTGTAGTCGTTCTCGGCGGTGAACAGCGTCTCGTAGTACTTCAGGAGCGTGTCCTGGTGGTCGTAGAGCTCGGCGAACAGGCTGCTGTTGCCGTAGTACGTGTACAGCTCCCTCGGGATGACGAAGTACGCCGAGTCCCAGGCCGGCACCGCCTTCCACGCGGCGTTCCAGCCGGGGGTGTGGTCGTAGCCGTATCCGCCCTTGGCGATGGGGACGAACATGGGCAGCTGACCGGTGGAGATCTGGGTGTCGGGGAAGTGGCGCAGGTAGTTGGTGAGGAGAGCGTTGACGTCCCAGGTGAGGGACTCCGACTCGGAGCTGGCCATGGCGTCGCCGGTCCAGCCGTTCTTCTCCCGTGACGGGGTGTCGGTGGGCTTCTGGACGAGGTTGTTCTGCTCGGCCCACTCGAGATTGCGCTGGAGGCGGTTGATCAGGGCGTTGTCCGTGGTGAAGGTGCCGGTGCGGGCGAACCCGGAGCGTGCGACGTCGACGGTCAGCAGGTCGGCGTCCCGTTTCAGGTCGGGGGCCCGGCCGAGGACGGCCTCGAGGTTCATGATTTCCAGGTAGCGGAAGCCGAAGTGGCTGAACTGCTGTTCCCAGGTCTGCGTCGATCGTCTGCCGAGGGTGTAGTAGTGCGTCTGGAGATTGGCGTCGTGCTGGAAGTTCTCCTCCTCGACGGAGAGCGGGGAGGCGGCAGTACCGCCGCCGGCGGCGATCCGGTTGCCGCCGCAGATTCGCAGGGTGAGGCCCTCCTTGTCGGAGCTCACGTCGGTGAGCGCCAGGCGGACGAAGCCCGTCAGGATCTGGCCGTAGTCCAGGACCCAGGTCCCCGAGCCGGGAGCGGTCTCGGTGAGGGAGACCGGGCGTAGCGTGTGGTTGACCAGTACCGGCTCCGCCTCGTGGGCCCGTACGACGGCCGGCTTGAAGCCCTCGGGAACCGTCGTGGCAGGCAGCGCGCCGTGGTACTTGGGCGAGGGGCCGGAGCAACTGCCCGGAGGGATCAGCACGGTGGCCGGGCGCCACTCGCGGCCGGTGCGGTAGCCGGCCGAGCGCCACTCCCCCAACTCCTCCGCGCGCCGGGCGTTGTACTTCTCTCCCGAGTAGACGGAGTCGAACGTCGTGGGCCCGTCCGTGCTGAACCAGCCCTTGTCCGTCACGAGTGTGGTGGCGGAGCCGTCGGTGTGGGTCACGACGAGCTTCGCGCGCATGCGGGGCTGGCCGGCGTAGGGGGCGAGCTGCCAGTACCACTCCTGGGGCGTGGTCACGCCGTACCAGCCGCGGCCGAGTTCGGCGGCGACGACGTTCTCCCTGTCTGCTTGGAGCAGCGCGGTGACGTCGAAGGTGTCGTAGAGCACGGTCCGGTCGTAGGTGCTCTGGTCGGTGAGCAGCCGGGGCACGTTGGTCCGGTTTCGGGCCGCTCGCTTGCCGTCGACGGTGATCGGGTCGCCGTTGACGGTGAAGGTGACGTTGCCGGCTGCGCTCAGGTGCAGACGGGCCTTGGCGATGCCACGCCCGCGGGGCAGTGTGAACGCGCGGCGCAGCACCGGTGCCGGGTTGGCGATGGGCAGCACGGTGTTCTTGGCGGGAATGTAGGGGTTCTTGGGCGGGAAGGTCAGGCCGGCGAGGGTGCTGATCCCGTTCTCGAACGGGTTGGCGCCCGTGGTGAGGTCGACGGAGAAGTCGGGGGCGCCGGTGCCGGTCACCTTGACGCTGCGGACGGCGGCGGAGGTGCCGCCGCCGAACCCGAAGCTGCCGTGGCGGCGGATCTGGTCTCCGGCGAGCGTGCGGCTGTCGACCTCGACGCCGTTGACGGTGGTGGTCACGGTGAGCCCGATGGCCGCGACCTCCACGGTGTGGTCGCGGGTCGCCCAGGTGTCCTTGGTCAGGCCGGTCGAGGCGGGGAGGGTGACCGCGCCGACCGGGATGCTGCGGGTGCCCGCGGTGGTGGGGTTGGTCTCGCTCTGCGGGTCGTAGTAGTCGACGCCCCAGTTCGGCTCCGAGGTGCCGTCGTCCACCCAGGTGTTGCCGGCGTAGTGGCTGGTCTTCATGACCAGCTGCATGTCGTCGCCGCTCTGCCGGACGGTCCAGTTGAGCGCCTCGCCCCAGGTCTTGCCGATGGGTTCGGCGCGCAGCAGCAGCGACAGCCCGCTGACGGCGTCGGAACCACCGCGGAAGACGACGGTCGCGGACAGGTCCTTCCAGTCGTGGTCCTGCGCCTCACGGCCGCCGATCCACTGCACACCCGACCAGTCCTTGTCGCCCTTCAGCAGGCCGGTCTCCCAGGTCGTGGGCTCGCTCCAAGGACCGGGTTTCCCGTTCTCGTCCCAGGTCCGCACCCGCCAGAAGTACGTCTGCTCGGACCGCAGCGCGCCGCCCCCGTAGGTCACCTCGGTGCTGTTGGAGCCCGCCACCTTGCCGCTGCGCCAGACGTCCGCCTTGCCGGGACCGGTGCCGACCTGGATCTCGTACGCGGTCTGCTCGGCCACGGGAGGCACCCAGCTGAATGCCGGGGCGGTCTCCGTGCCCAAGGGCTCGACCCGGGAGTTGACCTGCAGATTCACGGGTGCGGAATCGCGTCCGCCGGACGTGGCCGAGCTCGCTGCCACGGCGTTCGGCGCGGCGACGGCGAGCGGGAGGGAGGCCCCGGCTGCCGCCGCCGTCATGATGCCGAGCATGTGTCGGCGGCTCAGCGCACTTCTGTTCTCCTCGGCCACGGCTCAGATTCCTTTCGTAAGCGGCACAACGGGCCCCGGCGCGCACGGCGGCAGCCCGCACTCGGAAGAGGGTTGAAACGTTTCAAAACCTTCCAAGTGGTAAGCTTACGAAGAGCCTGTGTCAGAGCACAATGCTTTGGTCGAAGGACGGCGGTCAGTCGGGCTTGGACGCCCACGCAGTCTCGACCGCGTCGGCGAGTGCCTCCCCCTTCGCGAAGCCGTAGTACGCGGCGAACTGCAGCACGATCTCGTCCATCTCCTCCTTGGTGAGGTCGCCGGAGTGGAGCGCGGCGGTGACATGCGTCTGCAGCGGGACGGGCGAGTCGTCGAGGGCCACGCTGGCGACGGTGACGATCCGGCGTTCCCGGCGGGTCAACCCTGGACGCTGCCAGACGTGCCCGAAGACGAAGTTGAGGATGCCGGCATGCCGGTAGGGCGAGTTCGTGGGCGGGGCGGGCGTGAGGTTGACGTCGATGAACTCCTCCACGCCCCGCTTGAGCCGCTCGTCCCACGCGCCGGGGCCGAGGGTGTCGTTCGTCAACTGCGGCCAGGGCGGGGTCTCCTCGCCGCGCTCGCGGTGGATGCGGTCCCACTGCCGGGCGATGGCCCCCTCCAGGTGGGACGCTTTGGGCCACCCGCAGTACACCGCGAAGTGCAGGACGAACTCCAGCAGGGCCTCGAGCCCGATGTCGCCGCTTGCGAGCGCCGCGTGGACGTGCTCCTCGATGGGCCGGGGGGAGTCGGCGGCGGCCACGCACGTCAGCGTGACCCATCGCCGGTCCCGGCGGCTCAGTCCGGGACGCGACCACACCTCGCCGAACAGGAAGTCACGCGAGGCCCGGCCGAACGGGGTGGTCGCGGCGGGTGCTTCGGCGGTGGCAATGACCTCGGTCACGGTCCGTTCCACGTGGGTGCCGTCCATAAGTGCCTCCTTGGGCCGAGGGTCGGGACGTCCTCATGCGCGGATGAAGACGTTCTTGGTCTGGAGGAACTCGTAGAGGCCCTCCTTGCCGCCTTCGCGGCCGTAGCCGCTGTGCTTGTAGCCTCCGAACGGGGCACCCGGTGGCTGGCCCGAGGTGCCGTTGACGAGCACGGTGCCCGACTGGAGCAGGGGCACGATGCGCTGAACCCGCGACACGTCGCGGGTCTGTACGGCGGTGCCGAGGCCGTAGGGGGTGGAGTTGGCGAGCTCGACCGCCTCGTCCTCGCTGTCGAAGGGGATGATCGACAGCACCGGGCCGAACACCTCCTGCTGGCCCACCTCGCTGTGCGGGTCAACGTCGGCGAGGACCGTCGGGTCGATGAAGTAGCCGTCGCGCAGGTGCGGCGCCAGCCGCGACGGGTCGGTGGCGCGGCCCCCTACGACCACCCGGCTGTCCTTGGCCGCCCGTTCGATCACGCCGAGGATGCGTTCGTGGGCCGCCTTGCCGATGACAGGGCCGAGCGCCGTCCCCTGATCGAAGGGGTCCCCGACGCGCAGCGCGGCCGCCGCGTCGGCGGTGGAGCGGACCACCCGGTCGTAGACGTCGCGGTGGACCAGCATGCGCGTGGTGAGGTTGCAGCCCTGGCCGGAGAGGGTGAAGCAGGACCGGACCGTCTCGGCGACGGCCGCGTCGAGGTCGGCGTCGGGGAAGACGATGTTCGCCGTCTTTCCGCCGAGTTCGAGCAGGACCGGCTTGAGCGTGTGACGAGCCGTGTCGAGGATCTTCTTCGCGGTCGGGATCCCTCCGGTGAAGGAGATCTTCGCAACGTCGGGGTGCCGGACCAGCCGGTCGCCGGCCTCCGGGCCGCCGGGCACGATGTGCAGCACTCCCGGGGGGAGCCCGGCCTCCAGGGCGATCTCGGCGAACCGGGCCACGGTGAAGGGAGCCAGTTCGGGGGCCTTGACCACGACGCAGTTCCCGGCGGCGAGCGCGGGGGCGACCTTCATGCCGACCGACATGATCGGACCGTTCCAGGTCAGGATGATGCCGATGACCCCGTACGGTTCCGGGACGGTGTAGTCGAGGCCTGGAACCATCCGCGGGCTCGGCGGAATCGTCGCTCCCTCGATCTTGTCGGCCCAGCCCGCGTAATAGCCGAACCATCCCGCGCACAGGTGGGCCAGCGCCGCGGATGTCACGAAGGGGACGCCGAGTTCGAGGGTGTTGAAACGTCCGAGCTCGGGGACGCGCTCGCTCATCAGTTCCTCCACGCGCTGGAGGATGCGTCGGCGTTCGTCCGGGGACATCGCCCGCCATGCGGGGAAGGCCTTTTTCGCTGCGGCGACAGCGGCGTCGACCTCCTGCGGTCCGCTCAGCAGGACGGTGCCGTTCGCGCGGGCGGTCGCGGGATTGATGTGGTCCATCTGGCCGGCGGATGTCCGGTCTAGCCAGGTTCCGTCGACGAGGGGGCCGGTGGTGCCAAGGTCGTGGGACACGGTCGTGGAAGAGGTCATGTAGGTTCCGCCTTGTCGTGGTCCGGGTGGGGCGGTGCGCGGGGCCGTCGCTGGTCGGTCGCGGGCCCGGTGCAAGGGGTGCGGTGCTCAGGACGCCGGAGGTTTGTCTAAGCGGCCTTGGCGAAGTCCGGTGCGGTGCCGCGCCCCGTGAAGGGCGCGGGGAACTGCGCGACCAGCCCCCACCGGCCCGCGGGTTCATCACCGTGCTTCCAGCGGAGCGCTTAGCGTCGACAGGGTGTGCGCGGCCAGGTCCGCCAGTGTCTGAGGTCGGGGGCTCTCGGCCGTGTCGGCGACGTCGAGCAGGAGGCCGACGTCCTTGCGCAGCAGCGGCAGGGCCTGGCGCAGTCCGGCGGTGTCGAGGTCGGACGCGGCCAGAATGGCCGCCGCTCGGGTGCCGCCGCTGCCGTGCGCCAGCACCCGCGCGACCGCGGCGCGGTCCATGCCCAGCCCCTCGGCGAAGGAGAAGGTATCCAGCGCCAGGCCGACCTGGGCGGTGAAGACGAAGTTGTTCAGCAGCTTGTCGAGTTGGCCACTGCCCAGCGGGCCGAGGTGGATCACCGGGTCGGCGAAGGTGTCGAACACCGGCCGGCAACGCGCGACGTCCGCCTCCTGTCCGCCGGCCATCACCAGGAGCCTGCGACGTCCGCCTCCTGTCCGCCGGCCATCACCAGGAGCCTGCGCTGCGCGGCGGCCCCGCCCCCGCCGCTGACCGGGGCGTCGACAACGGAGACCTCGCGTTTGGCGGCCTCGTCGGCGAGGCGCAGGCAGGTGTCCGGGTGGATCGTGGAGTGGATGGCGACGACTCCCCCGGGAGACATGCCCGCGAGGACGCCGTCGGGTCGCAGGAGTATGTCCTCGACGTCGGTGTCCGCGACGACGCACAGGCCCACGATGTCGCTCGCCGCCCCCAGATCGGCCGGCGTCGAGGCCACCACGGCGGCGGTGTCGGCGAACGCGTCCGTGGTCACGCGACGGCGTGCCCACACCGTCAGGGGAAACGACTCCTCGGTGATGCGGCGGGCCATCGACGCACCTTGGCTGCCCAGCCCGATGAAGCCGACGCGTGTCATGGATGCCCTACCTTCTGTTCGGGGCTGAACTGGTCATTCCGAAGCCCCTTCCTCAGCGCGCCGTCTCGCACGGGGGTCACAGTCGCGTGACCCAGCCGCCGTCGACGCTGATGGCCTGGCCGTTGATCCATTCGCCGGCCGGGGAGGCCAGCAGGAGCAGCGTGCCGAGCAGGTCCTCCGCGGGCGCGGACTTCTTGCCCGGGATGGAGGCCGCGAGGGCAGCGCGTGCGGGATGGTCGGCCGGCAGGCTGCGCAGGCCCGGTTCGTTCTCGACCAGGCCGGGCGCGATGGCGTTGACGTTGATGCCCAGTGGGCCGAGCGAGCGGGCGAGGCCGGCGGTGACGCTGACCAGGGCCAGCTTGCTGACGCCGTAGATGCCTCCGCCCATGAAGGCGCCGGCGGACACCTGGTTGATGATGCGCCCGCCGCCGCGCTCGACCATCGACGCCTTGACCGCCCCCGCGCAGATGACGGCGCCGAGCACATTTACACGCATGACCCGGTCGAACCAGTCGGTGGGCAGGTCCAGTATGTCGACCTGGGGGATCTCGGCCATCAACGCGGCGTTGTTCACCAGGATGTCGATGCCGCCAAAGGTGGCAGCCGCCTTCTCCGCCATGTCGGCGGCGGAGGCGCGGTCGGTGATGTCGACCTGCACGCCGAGCGCGCGCAGACCGTCGGAGGCCAGGGTGGCGGCGGCGTTCTCCGCGCCTTCGCCGTTGAGGTCGGCAAGGACGACGGCCGCCCCGGCCTCGGCCAGCGCACGGCCGTAGACCTGGCCGATGGCGCCGGCGCCGCCGGTGACGATGGCTGTCTTGCCGTCCAGCCGAAGCCGGTCGAGTGTGCTGTTCATGGGGCGTCCTTGGTCAGACGGGACAGGTAGGCGTCGACATCGGCGCCGTGTTCGCGCAGCTCGTCGGCGACCTCCTGTGCGGTGAGGATGAGGAAGCGGTTGCGGGTGACGCCGTCGGCGACGAGTTCGCCGACGGATGGGGCGTCGAGGACGGGGAGGTCGGGCCCGCGCGGCGGTGCCGGCTCCCCGTAGAAGGCGATCTGTTCGACGATGTTGGTGGCCACGCCAGCCGGGCACAGGCACGAGACGCCGATGCCGCGCGGGCGCAGGTACAGCGCGAGCGCCTCGGACAGTCCGACGACCGCGTGCTTGGTCGCGGTGTACGGCAGTCGGTCGAATCCGTAGGGCAGCAGTCCCGCCGTGGAGGCCGTGTTGACCACGTGGCCCGACCCCTGCTCCAGCAGGACGGGGAGGAACACGATGTTGCTACGCACTATGCCCAGCAGGTTGACGTCGACGACGCGCTGCCACGCCTGAAGGGGGATGTCCTCGACCGGACCGACGGCCAGGATCCCGACGTTGTTCATCACCAGGTCGACGCGACCGAAGCGGTCGAGGGCGAGGTCCCGGACCGCCTGGAGGTCGTCGAGGCTGGTGACGTCGCACTGCGCGGCGACGGCCTCCGGCCCAAGTTCGCTTGCGACGGTGTGTGCCCGCTCGCCGACGACGTCGGTGACCACGACGCGCGCGCCGCGCCGGGCGAAGGCGTGGGCGGTGGCGCGGCCGATCCCGCTGCCTGCGCCGGTGATCACCGTCACGGCGTTGTGCAGATCGATGCTCACTCGTCGGCGCACGGCCGACTCCTTGCGGGGCATACGTTCCTTTCCCAGGGGACTACCGACGGGCCGTCACCGGACGGCGTCGGGCCGGGCGGCGCGGAGCGAGATGTTCCACGGGCCGGCCCGGCCGCGCTCATGACTGCGGTGGAAAGACCCCCTCCCCGGTGTCCGCGTCGACGATCGAGATCGCCTCGATCGGGCACGACTCGGCGACTTCGAGAATCTCTTCCGACGCCGGCAGGGGCTCGGCGGTCGCGCGGCCCTGCCCCCGCTCGTCGAGCTGGAACTCTCTCGGCGCGGAGGCCGCGCACAGGCCCGTACGGACGCAGACCCTCGGGTCGACCGTGACTTTCCAGCGATCCGGCATCGTCAGGCTCCTTGGATGACGAGCGGCAGCGTCTTCCAGCCCCGTACGGTCGAGGTCTGCGCGAGCTCCGCGTGGTCCCAGTCCACGTCCCAGGCCGGGAACCGCTTCAGGATCTCCTCCGCCGCCACCCGGCCCTCCAGCCTGGCCAGGGCCGCGCCCAGGCAGTAGTGGGCGCCGACGCCGAAGCTCAGGTGCTGGCTGACCCGGTGGATGTCGAACCGGTCCGGGTCGGGGAAGCGCCGGGGGTCGCGGTTGGCGGCGGCCTGGATGAAGAGGATGGCGCTTCCGGCCGGCACCGTCCGGTCGTACAGCTCGACGTCCTTGGTCACGTAGCGTGCGGTGAACGGGCCGGTCGGCTCGAACCGCAGGATTTCCTCGATGGCGTTGGGGATGAGGGACGGGTCGGCCGCGAGTTCCCGGCGCGCTTCGGGGTAGCGGGCCATCAGGGCGCCGAACCAGCCGATGAGGCGTCCTGTCGTCTCGTTCCCGGCACCGGCGACCACCGTGCAGTAGGTGAGGACCTCGTCCTCGGTGAGCGTGCGCGTGACCCCCTTCTCGTCCTCGAACTCGGCGGTCATCAGCTCGGTCATGAGGTCGTCCGAGGGGTGCTTCTTGCGCCACTCGATGTAGTCCCGGAACGCCTCTGTGCTGAGGATGTCCGCCTCGTTGATCTTTCCGCCGTCCTCGGTGCCCAGCGTCTCGTCCGTGCGGTCGCGGATGGCCGGCTGGTCGGACTCCGGGATGCCCAAGAGCATCCCGATGACGCGCATCGGCATCTGGGCGCCGACAGCTTCGATGAGGTCGAACCGCTCGGCACCGGTCACCGGCTCGAGCGCGCGCCGGCAGAAGGCGCGTACGCGTGGCTCCAGCGTGGCGATCCGGCGGGGTGTGAAGACACGGGCGAGCAGACGGCGGTGTAGGTCGTGGACGGGTGGGTCCTCGAAGATGAGGGTGCCGGGCGGCAGTTCGATGTCCGCCTGGATGATCTCCAGGATGTCTCCGCGCGCGGAGGAGTAGGTCTGCCAGTCCGCGAGACCGCGCTGGCAGTCGGCGAAGCGGCTGACGGCGTAGAAGTCGTGCTGGTCGTTGTAGTAGAGCGGTGCTTCCTCGCGCAGCCGCTCGTACAGGGGGTAGGGGTCGCGTGCGAGT
Source organism: Streptomyces sp. NPDC002896 (assembly GCF_040295225.1). Classification (NCBI taxonomy): domain Bacteria; kingdom Bacillati; phylum Actinomycetota; class Actinomycetes; order Kitasatosporales; family Streptomycetaceae; genus Streptomyces; species Streptomyces sp. NPDC002896. The sequence goes on from NZ_JBEOVA010000028.1 coordinate 80,861, forward strand.
GCGGGGTCGTAGGGGTCCCAGTAGATCGTGTCGGCAGTGGTCACGGACACACCTCCTATGGGGTGCGGCTCACTTGAGCAGGGCGCCGGCGTCGATCGGCAGCGTCACGCCGGTGACGAAACGGGCCTCGTCGGAGGCGAGGAAGACGACGGCGTTGCTGATGTCCAGGGGCTCCACCCACGGGGTGGGCAGCACGTGCATGCCCTGCGAGACGGCCGCGAAGTCGTCGACGGTGGGGTTCTCCAGGTCGGGGCGGAACATGCGGTAGGTGGCGTCGTGCATCACCATCGGCGTGTTCACCTGGGTGGGGTGCACGGTGTTGACGCGGATGTTGTGTTGGCCTAGCTCCCCGGCCAGTGTGCGCATCAGCCCCACTACGCCGTGCTTGGCGGCGATGTAGTGGCCGATGTTCGCGTAGCCCTTGAGCCCTCCCACGGAGCTCGTCAGGATGACCGAGCCGCCTCGGTCGCCCGCGACGATGTGGGGCGTCGACACCTTGGTGGACAGCCACACGCCGGTCAGGTTGACGTCGATCATGTCGCGCCAGGTCTTCTCGTCCATGGCGTCGAGCGTGGCGCCGTCGCTGCCGAGGCCCGCGTTGGCCACGACGATGTCCAGGCGCCCGAGTTCGGCCACGCCGTCGTCCACCGCCGCCTTGAGCGCGTCATGGTCCCGTACGTCCGCCTGCACTGCGACGATGCGGCGGCCCAGTTTCTGTACCTGGGTGACCGTCTCTTGCAGGTCCTCGGGCGTGGACATGGGGAACGTCACGCCGTCGAGCTGCTTGCACACGTCGACGGCGATGATGTCGGCGCCCTCCTCGGCCAGTCGTACGGCATGGCTGCGGCCCTGGCCGCGTGCGGCGCCGGTGATGAAGGCGACCTTGCCTTCGACTCGTCCGGGCATGACTACCTCGTTTCCTGGGTTGGGGTGGTGTGACGGCGGCGGGGAGGCCTGGTCACCGGTCGGTGCGTCGGCGGCCGCGCAGGACGAGCGCGAGGAGCAGCAGCGCGGCGAGTGCGGTGGCGGGCGGTGCGAGGCGCTTGAGGACGCCGGCGCCGGCCGCGTCGATGAGGTCGATGGGTTCGGCGGTGCGCGGCGGTTCGGCGACGGGGAGCTCGCTGCGGCCGGACGGGGCCGCCGGCCCGGTGTCGTCCGCTTCGGTTGGGGCGCCGGTTTCGGTTAGGGCGCCGGCCGGCGGATCGGCGGAAACCGGCGGGGCTGTGGCCAGCTCGGCGGCCAGGTTCTCGGCGAACTGGCCGATGAGGGTGCCGGCGACCTCGGCGAGGGTGCCACGGCCGAACTGGGCGGGCTTGCCCGTGATGGCGAGGTCGGTTTCCACGAACACGTCGGTGGAGTTCTCGCCTGAGCCGACCAGGCGGCAGGTCACCAGGGCCTTCGCCGTCCCGTTGCCGCGGGTCTCCCGGCCGCCGGCCTCCAGCACCACGGTCCTGTCCGTCTCGTTCCGCGACAGGAACTTGACGGTGCCGTTGTAGGTGAGGCTGACGGGACCGAGTCTGACCTTGATCCTGCCCTGGTAACTGTCACCGTCCTGGGAAGTGAGGGTCGCGCCGGGCACGCAGGGGGTGATGCGTTCGATGTCGAGCAGGACCCGCCAGGCCTCTTCCGCCGCCGCGGGAATGCTGAGCGTGTTCTGCAGTTTCATACGGGTTCCTTGTTCATGCGGAGTCCTCGTTCATGCGGAGTCCTCGTTCGTGGGGTCCTTGCTGTCGGCGGCGGCCCGGACGGCCTTGACGATCCCCTGGTAGCCGGTGCAGCGGCACAGGTTCCCGGACAGGGCGTCGCGGATCTCCTCGTCTGTGGGCTTGGAGTTTTCGGCGAGGAACGCGGTGACCGAGACCACGAAACCCGGGGTGCAGAACCCGCACTGCAGTCCGTGGTGCTCGCGGAACGCCGCCTGTACGAAGGAGAGTTCACCGCCGGGTGAGGCGAGCCCCTCGACGGTGGTGACCTCGCAGCCGTCGGCCTGTACGGCGAACACCAGGCAGGCGCGGACGGCCTCGCCGTCGAGCAGAACCGTGCAGGCGCCGCAGACCCCGTGTTCGCAGCCGAGGTGCGTCCCGGTCAGGCCGCAGTTGACGCGCAGGAAGTCGGCGAGGGTGAGCCGGGGCTGCACGGTGTCGCGGCGAGCAACGCCGTTGACCCGTATCCGGATTTCGACGTCAGCCATGGACCGCCTCCCGTACGGCACGGCGCCAGGCGCGGGCCACCATGGCCGCACCCACGCGTTTGCGATAGTCGGCCGATCCATGTAGATCGGACGGAACCGCGTCGAGGCCCTCCAGAGCGAGGTCTCCGATGTCGTCTGCCTGGTCCTCGGCGGGTTCGGAGCCGATCAGCTCCGTCTCCGCCGCGTGGGCCCGGCGGGGGGTCGGGCCGAGTCCGAACAGGCCGATGGCGCACCGGTCGATGCGCCCGTCGGCGTCGAGTCCGACGGCGACGGTGGCGCCGGCGAGGGCGAAGTCGCCGCTCCTGCGGGCGAATTCCTCGACGGCGAATCCGCAGGGCCGCTGCCAGACGGGGAAGACGACGCCCGTCAGCAGTTCGTCCTCGGCCAGAGCGGTGGTCCACGTGCCGGTGAAGAAACGTGCGGCCGGGATGGTACGGCGCCCGCGCACCGACAGCGCTTCGAGTTCGGCGTCCAGGGTCAGTGCCACCGCGGGGTACTCGGCCGCGGCGTCGGCGTGGGCGAGCGAGCCGCCGATGGTGCCGCGGTTGCGGATCTGGAAGTGGCCGATGAGCGGTGTGGCACGGGCGAGGAGAGGTAGCGCGCTGCGTACGGTCTCCGAGCGTTGGACGGTGGCCTGGGTCGTCGTGGCGCCGATCCGCACCGTCGCGTCGCGGTGCTCGATGCCCGGCAGTTCGTCCAGATGGCACAGGTCGACGAGGTGACCGAAGGACGCGAGGCGCAGGGCCAGCATCGGCACCAGGCTCTGTCCGCCGGCGATGACTTTCGCCTCGTCTCCCAGCTCGGCGAGGAGGGCGACCGTCTCCTCGGCGACGGCGGGCGCGTGGTAGTCGAACGGTGCGGGCTTCATGCGGCCACCGCCCCGCTCCGCCGGGCCCGGGCCTCGTCGAGGAGCCCGACGATCGACGCCGGGGTCAGCGGCAGCCGGGTGATCTCCACCCCGAGCGGTGCGAGGGCGTCGGCGACAGCGTTCACCACGGCCGGGGCGGAGCCGATCGCGCCGCCCTCCCCCACTCCCTTGTGACCGCCGGGGCCCGGGCTCGGTGTCTCGATGTGGCCGAGTTCGATGGTGGGCACCTCGGTGGTGGTGGGGAGGAGGTAGTCCATGAACGTGGTGGCGAGCGGGTTGCCGGCGTCGTCGTAGGCGAGGTGTTCGTAGAGGGCGCCGCCGATGCCCTGGACGGTGCCGCCGAAGATCTGGCCCTCGACCACACTGGGGTTGATCATCGGGCCGCAGTCCTCGCTGACGATGTACCTCTGCAGCTTCACCGCGCCGGTCACCACGTCCACCTCGCAGGTGCACAGGTGTGTGGCGTTGGCCCAGATCGCGAGGTGGGGTGTGCGGTAGCGGCCGCTGGCCTCCAGGCCGGCCGGTACGCCCGGTGGGAGGGCGTGGACCTGGAAGTAGGCGATGTCGGCGATCTCGGCGAGGGTGACTCCTTGCTCGGGGCTGCCCTTCACCGACGCCCGGCCGCGCACGAACTCCACATCGTCGACTGCGACTTCGAGCCGGTGCGCGGCGATCGCCAGGATGCGTGTCCGTAATCCGGCGGCGGTCTCGGCGATCGCGCCGGCGGTCATGGAGCCCGACCGGCTGCCGCCGGTGCCGCTGCCGAACGGGGTGACCGCGGTGTCGCCCTGGATGGTGCTGACGTCCTCGATGGCCACGCCGAGCGCGTCGGCCGTGAGCTGGACGACGGTCGTCTCCAGGCTGTTTCCGCACGATCCGCCGGCCATGTAGACGTTGACCTTGCCGGAGGGCTCGATGCGGATGGTCGCGCCTTCGGTGCCGTGGAACGGTGTTGCGCCCGCGGTCGGTTCGACGTAGGCGCAGGTGCCGACGCCGAGGTAGCGGCCCTGGGCGCGGGCTTGTTCCTGCTCGCGCCGGAAGGCCGGGTAGTCGAGCATGTCCAGCGCCTGTTCGAAGGTCTCGTACGGCGTGATGTCGTCGTAGGGCATGCCGTTGCAGTTCACGGTCGGCAGGTCCTCGCGGCGCAGCATGTTCCTGCGCCGCAGGTCGACCGGGTCCATGCCCAGGCGGCGCGCGGCGGTGTCGAGGAGGACCTCGCGGGCCATCGACTCGAACTGCCAGGGCCCGCGGTAGGCCACCCGGCCGCTGGTGTTGGAGAACACGAACCGGGACCGGAAGGTGCCCTGGGGGACGCGGTAGGGGCCGGGGAAGAGCATGCCGACGGCGATACCGCTCTGCACGGGCGACGGTGTCGGGTAGGCGCCAGCGTCCTGGACGTGGTCGAGGGTGGCGGCCAGGATCCGGCCGTCGCCATCGAAGGCCATCCGTGCCTCGCCGTGCTCGTGGCGCGCCTGGCCTGCAGCCAGCAGGTGCTCCTGCCGGTCCTCGATCCACTTCAGCGCTGCGGGCAGTTTGACGGCCGCCAGCATCACGCACATGTCCTCGCGCTGGGGCAGCACCTTCTGCCCGAACCCGCCCCCGGTGTCGCGCATCACGACCCTCACCCGGTGCTCGTCGACGCCGAGCAGCCGTGCGCAGAAGGAGCGGACCTCGTGCGGGGACTGCGTCGCCGCCCAGATCGTCATCTCCCCGGCGGGCGCCGACCATTCGGCCACGATCCCGCGTGTCTCCATCGGCACCGGGCCGTAGGACTGCTGGTGGACGGTCACGCCCACCACGTGCGGCGCGTCGTCGAAGACGGGCGCGAGCTCCTCCATCGGGCGTCCGGCGAGCTGCCCCACCAGGTTGCCCGGATGGGTCGCGTGGACCGACTCGGGGGACTCCAGCGCGGTGGCGTAGTCGACGACCGGCGGCAGTTCGTCGTAGTCGACCACAACCAATTCGGCCGCGTCCTCGGCCGTGTAGCGGTCCACGGCGACCACCATCGCCACCGGATCCCCGACGAACCGCACCTCGCCCTCGGCGAGCGGCGGGCGGGGCGTGTCCGGGTCGTCGCGCCCGTTCAACGTGTACCACTGCTCGCGCACGCCGGGGTTGAGGTCCCGCGCGACGAACACGGCGTGCACGCCCTCCAGGGCGAGCGCCTCCGACACGTCGATCCCGGCGATGCGGGCCCGGGCGACCGGGCTGCGCACGAAGCAGGCGTGCAGCATCCCGGGCCGTACGACGTCGTCGACGTAGGTGCCGGTGCCGGTCAGGAGTCGCGGATCCTCGACGCGCAGGGCGCGGGTGCCCGTGTATGGGGTCTCCCCTGCTCGTGGGGGTCCCCCCTGCTCGAGCGCAGCCGAGAGCTTGGGGGAGGAGCCGAGACCTTGGGGATGGTGGTCCGGCGCCGCCTCGTGTGTGGTCCGTGCCATCGGCCTGGCCCTCCGTTCACCTCGATGTGACCGTCACCAACTGACCGTCACGGATGGGTGGATCGGCCCGAGAGATCCGGGCGCTGAACGAGTGTTCAACATGAGCGCTGAACAACTGTTTAACACCGCCCCTTGGAGCCGTCAAGGACGCCGTCAAGGACAATGAGGGGCATGACTGCGCCTCGCCGTATGGGTACCGAGAACTCCAAGACGCGCCGGCTGCTGCTTGACGTCACCGAGCGGCTGATGCTCAAGGAGGGATACGCCTCCGTGGGCATCCGCCGGGTGGCACGCGAGGCCGACGTCGCCCCGGCGCTGGTGCTGTACTACTTCCGCACCCTCGACGACCTCCTCCTCGCCGTGCTGCGACGGCGGGCGGCTGAGGAGTTGGAGACCTCGGCCCGCGTGCTCGACTCCCCTCGCCCTCTGCGTGCCCTGTGGGAACTCAGCAGCCAGCCCGGTGCCGCCCTGATCTCGGAGTTCATGGCCCTGGCCAATCACCGCAAGGCCATCCGCGCCGAACTGGCCGACCATGCGGAGCGCTACCGCCGGGCGCAGGTGGAGATCCTCACCAAGAAGGCCGCGGAAGAAAACCTCCCGCTGCCCGACGTGCCTCCCGTCGCGCTTCTGGTCCTCACCACGGCGCTCGCCCGGGTCATGGTGATCGAGAAGGGCCTGGGGATGACCGGCGGGCACGCGGAGACCCTCGCCCTCGTGGAGAAGTTGCTCCAGCGGTTCGAGGGCCCTGCGACACCCGGCGGCGACCGGGCGACAGGTGTGTGACGTGCCCGGCTGCCGGAGCGACAGGTAGGTGGGCTCATCTCCCATCCGATGGCTTACGGCCGTCGAGCCCGCGCCACCGCGCCTGCAGCGCGCGAGCGGCTGCCTTGGGCCGTCGGTCCCGGGTGAAGACGCCCTTCCTGTTCCCGTCGACCCGGTGGATGCCGTTGGAGGTCTGGAAGTCGGCGAAGTTCCAGACGTGTTCGCCGACGACCTGTTCGATCCGGTCGAAGGTGCGGTGGTTGGCAGCCAGGTAGGCGGCCTGGTACTCCTCCGTCCACGGCTGGTCCCACACGGAGTGCAGGCCCTGCAGGGTGTCCGCCCCGTACTCGCTCATGATGATCGGCTTGCCGAACCTCGCGGCCCAGCCCCGCAGGTCGCCCTCCAGGTATGTCTCGGCGGTGGCCAGGTCGCCCGTCGCGATGTACCAGCCGTAGTAGCGGTTGATGCACAGGACGTCGAACAGGTCGGCGATGCGGTCGTTGTCGGCCGTCGCGAACATCACGGCGGCGTAGCAGACCGGCCGGGTGGGGTCGAGCTTGCGGGTGAGTTCGAGGAGCGGCTCGAAGTACTCGCGCGCGCCCTCCTCGTTGGAGGACGGCTCGTTGGCGATGCACCACATCACGACGCTCGGATGGTTCTTGTCGCGGGCGATGAGCTCCCTGATCCCTTGGGCGTGGGCAGCGCGTGTGTCGTCGTTGACGGTGTCGGGCGAGAAGGTGGGACGCGGCGGAGTTCCGGTCAGCCCGCCCTCGACGGCCAGGTTGAGGCCGACGGCCGCCGTCTCGTCGATGACGACGATCCCGTGCCGGTCGGCGAAGTCCAGCACCTCCTCGGCGTACGGGTAGTGCGAGGTGCGGAAGGAGTTGGCGCCGACCCACTCCATGAGCTGGAAGTCGTGGACGAGGTGGGCGTCGTCGTGGCCCTTGCCGCGCACCGGGGTGTCCTCGTGCCTGCCGAAGCCGGTGAAGTAGAACGGTTCGCCGTTGATGAGGAACCGACTGCCCCGCACCTCGACGGTCCGCACACCGAACGGCTGGGCGTAGGTGTCCACCACCTCGTCGCCGTCGACGACCTCGGCGACGAGGTCGTACAGGTAGGCCGCGCCCGGCCGCCACAGTGTCACGTCCTCGATGCGCAGGGTGCCGCTCGCCCCGTCGGACGCCGCTACCTCGCCCCCCGACGCGTCCAGCACGCGGACGCGGACCGTCGCGGGCGCAGTGGTGGCGACCTCGTACTCGACCGTTCCGGTGGTGCCGTCGAGGCCGGTCACGATCGTGATGTCGGCGATGTGCACGGTGGGCACGCCGTACAGCCACACCGAGCGGGCGAGGCCGGCGTAGTTAAAGAAGTCGTGCAGGTACGTCTGCTTGCGGCGGCCGTCCTGGTCGACCGTGATCGTGCCGGGCGGGATGGTGGTATTGGTGAGCTCGTTGTTGACCCCGATCGTGAGCCGGAACTCCTGACCGGGGCGTACATGGTCGGTGACGTCGGCCTCGAAGGGCGTGTAGCCGCCGACGTGTTCGGCGACCAGGACGTCGTCGACGTAGACCCTCCCCTCGTGTGTGGCGGCGTCGACGCGCAGGATGACGCGCTCGTCGGCCCAGCCGCGCGGCACACGTACCCGGCGCTGGTACCAGACCCATCCGACGTGGTCGCGGATCGCGCTGTCGGTGAAGAGGTCGTTGTAGCTGGCCGGCACCGCGGCTTCGAGCGCGGTGCCGAGCGGGCCGGTCCATGGTCGCTCGTCCACGGCCGTGCCGACGGCGAACTTCCAGATTCCGTCGAGGCTCACCAGTTCGCGGGTGGCGGTGGATCGGGGTTTCAGCATCGGGTTCCTCTCCTGTGTGGGGACGCTCGTCACGGGCGTCCGCGGCGCGCGACCTCGCCCAGCCAGGCCAGGCTCGGCTTGGGGTGACGCTCGAACGTCTCCCGGTCGACGGCGATCAGACCGAACGTCGGCCCCCAGTGCCCCCACTCGTAGTTGTCCAGGGCACTCCAGTGGATGTAGCCGAGGACGTCGACGCCGTCATCGATGGCGGAGAAGAGGTGGCCGAGCGCCTCCGAGGTGTAGCGGATCCGCTGCTTGTCGTCGGCCGTGGCGATGCCGTTCTCGGTGATCAGGATGGGCACTCCCCCGGTCCGCTCCCACACATGTCGGACCGAGATGCCGATCCCGTCCGGCCGGTACGCGGTGCCCGTCTGTGTGGTGTCCGGGCCCAGCGGGTGCGGGACGACGCCGTTCTCGTCGACGGCCTGGCTGGAGTACACCTGCACCCCGATGAAGTCGTCGCCGCGGGCCGCGTCGAGGTACAGGTCCTCGCGTATGTACCGCACTTCCTTCAGTTTCTCCTCGTTTCCAGGAGTAGCGGTGAGCGCCGGGCAGGCCACGGTCCAGCCGACCGCGGCGTCCGTGTTCTTCTTGACGATGTCGCGGACGGCGTGGTGAGCCTGGCCGAGTCGGCGGCCCACTTCCGGGTCGGGGTCCGGAATGACCGGGCGCGCGGCGCCGTCGACCGTGGGGCTCATCCACTTCTTCGCATCGCCCTCTTCCGGGGAGAGCATCTGCCGGCTCAGCGTCACCATGACGGCGAGCATGTTCGGCTCGTTCATGGTGCAGACCCACTTCACCCCGTCGAGGATGTCGGTGGCCGCCTGGACGTACGCCTGGAAGCGCTCGATCGCCCGGTCGCTCGTCCAACCCCCCTCCTCGGCGAACCAGTTGGGGCTGGTGAAGTGGTGCAGCGTGACGACTGGTTCGAGCCCGAGCCCCTGCGCGTTCTCGATCATCCGGCGGTAGTGGGCGAGCTCGGCCCGCGATATCTCGCCGGGGATGGGCTCGATGCGCGCCCATTCGATGCCGAAACGGTACGAGGTCAGGCCCGCGTCGGCCAGCAGACGCATGTCCTCGCCGTAGCGGTGGTAGCTATCGCAGGCGTCGCCGCTGCGATCCATGCCGGGCGCAAGCTGCTCACGGACCCAGAAGTCGCTGTTGAGGTTGTTGCCCTCCACCTGGTGCGGCGCCGTGGCCGCACCCCAGAGGAACCCGGGCGCAAGTTGAGTCATCGTCAACTTCCCTGTTCTATAGGCGGGTTGAAATGGCTTTTTGTAATCGGAGGGGCGGCTGCCAGGCGCTGCCGCTCCGCACGCCGTTTCCGCTGCTCGACCGGGTCCGCGACCGGCGCGGCGAGCAACAGCCGCTGCGTGTAGGAGTGTTCGGGGGTGGAAGTGACAAGGCCGGACGATCCGGTCTCGACGATGTCGCCGCGGTAGACCACGCTCACCCGGTGACTCACGTGACGGATGACCGCCAGGTCGTGCGAAATCAAGAGATAGGCGACACCGGTGCGCCGCTGGATGTCGACGAAGAGGTCGAGCACGCGGGCCTGCGTCGACAGGTCGAGCGCGGAGACCGGCTCGTCGCAGACGATCAGCTTCGGCCCCGGGGCCAGGGCACGGGCGATCGCGACACGCTGGCGCTGACCGCCGCTGAACTCGCGCGGCAGCCGTTCGGAGGCGTCCGCCGGCAGCCCCACCTGATCCAGGAGTTCGCGCACGCGGGCTCGGGCGTTGCGTGGGCTGGCGCCCTGCACCACGAGGGGCTCGCTGAGGATGTCACCGATGGTGAGGGACGGGTTGAGTGAGGTGTAGGGGTCCTGGAAGACGACCTGGATGTAGCGCGCGAGTGCGCGGCGCTCCTTCGCCGTGCAGTGGGTGATGTCCTGGCCGAGGAAGCCGATTCGTCCGCCGCTGGGCTGCACCAGACCGAGCACCGCCCGGCCGATGGTCGTCTTGCCGGACCCGGACTCGCCCACGATGCCGAGCGTCTCGCCCTCGGCCACCGCCAGGGACACCCCGTGCAGCACCTCCTTCGGGCGGGCACGGAACCCGCGTCCCGGGTAGGCCACGCGCAGATCGCTCACGTCGAGCAGGGCCGTCGTCATCGCGCCTCCGTCTCGAGCGCGTTCTTCTGCAGCGCGTCCGTCTTGAGCACGTCCGCGGTCGGCCGATCGGTGCGGAGGGTGTGCTCGTCGAGGATGGAATCCAGCAGCATCCGGGTGCAGGCGTGCTGGGGCGTGCTGAAGACGTCCAGCGCGTCGCCGGTCTCGACGATCCGGCCCTCCTGCATGACCGCGACGCGGTTGCAGATGTCTGCGACGACGCCGAAGTTGTGGGTCACCAGCAGTACGGCCATGTTCATGTCCTTCTGCAGGTCTCGCAGCAGGTCGAGGATCTCCGCCTGCACGGTCACGTCGAGCGCGGTCGTGGGTTCGTCGGCGATGAGCAGCAGCGGGCGGCTCGCGACCGCGCCCGCGATGAGCACGCGCTGGGCCATGCCGCCGGAGATCTGGTGCGGGTAGGAGGAGAAGGTGCCCTCCGGGTCCGGGATGCCGACCCGGTCCAGCAGGGCGAGGACGCGCTCATGCGCTGCGCGTCGCGGCATCGGCGAGGCCGCGCGCAGGCCCTCGACGAGCTGTGCTCCCACCGTGAAGTTGGGGTCGAGGTTGGACATGGGCTCCTGCGGCACGTACGCGACGGACCTCCCGCGCAGGCCGCGCAGTTCGCCCTCGCTCAGGCCGAGGAGTTCGCGTCCGTCCAGGCGGATCGTGCCGCGGGTGACGACCGCCTCGGCGGGCAGCACACCGAGGACGGCGAACGCGGTCTGGGTCTTGCCGGAGCCCGACTCGCCGACGAGACCGAGCGTCTGGCCCGCTTCCAGGCTCAGGGTGACGCCGCTGACGACCTCCTTCAGATCGCCCGCCGGTGTCGGGTAGGCGATGGCGAGGTCCTCCACGGTGAGCAGCCCCGGAGCGGCCACCGAGGCCTCCGCGGATGGCGAGCCTGCCCCCCTGCCGGCCGACGGCGTGGTCGGCCGGCGCTCTGGTGCGGCGATACGGGACAGCTTGGGCCGTCCGCCCTCCAACGCGTCCCTCAACGAGTTGCCGAGCAGCACCAGCGACGCGGTGGTGACGCCGAGCATCAGGCTCGGCCAGAGGAACTGCAGTGGTTCCTCGTAGAGGTTGGTGAAGCCTTCCGAGATCATCGCGCCGAAGCTGGCGACCGAGCTGGATCCCACGCCGAGGAAGGCGAGGCCCGACTGGACGGCGATCGAGGAGCCGGCGAGGAAGGCGGTGGCGATGACCACCGGTCCCCGAACCACGGAGAGCACGTGCCGTCGCAGGATCCGCCGGTCGGGCAAGCCCGAGACGCGGGCGGCGTCCACGTACAACTCGTTCTTCACGCCGAGGACGAGATTGCGTACGAGGCGGTAGATCCCGGGCGAGAGAAGTACGCCGAAGACCAGCATCGTGGCTCGGTAGTCGCCGTCCGTCACCGGCAGCAGCACGATGAGCAGGAGCAGGCCCGGGAAAGTCATGACGAGGCTGAAGACCCATTCGGTGACGCCACGGACGCGGCGGCCGAAGTAGCCGCCGATGAGCCCGAAGGTGACACCGATGGCCAGGGCGATGCTCGTGCCGATGAGGGCGGAGACCACGCTGGTATTGATGGAGGCCAGCAGCCGCGCGAAGATGTCGCGTCCGCTCTTGTCACCTCCCAGCAGGTAGCCGTGGGTTCCGATGTCGGCGTTGACCGCGTCGAGCGAGGCGTCGCCCGGGCCGTGGTCGGTGAACAGCGGCGAGAGCAGGCCGAGGAGGACCACGGCCAGGAGGAGGCTCGCGCTGATGACGGCCTGTGGGTCCGTCAGGAGCTTGCGCAGCGGCGACCTGCGGCCGGGCATGGCGGTGCGGTGCTGTTCCTGGTCGGTGGCGTCGCGTTCGGTGGTCAACTCAGGGTCCTCGCCTTCGGGTTGAGCCAGCCGTTGACGAGATCGACGACGAGATTGACGCACACCACGAGCAGCACACCGAACAGGCTGATGCCCATGATGATCGGGATGTCGCCCTGCAAGGAGGCGTTGAAGGCGTACTGGCCGAAGCCCGGCAGCGCGAATACCTGCTCGATGATGAGGGCGCCGCCGAGCATCTGGATGAACTCCAGCGACAGGACAGTGAGAGCCGGGCCGGCCGCACCCCGCAGGGCGTGGCGCAGCACGATCGAACGGGTCGGTATTCCCCGCGTGCGCAGAGTGCGTACGTAGTCCTTGCGCAGCTCTCCGATCATGGCGCCACGGATCTGGGAGGTGAGGCCCGCGACACCGCTCATCATCAGGGCGACGACGGGGATGGCGATCGTGGAGACCCAGCGGGCCGGGTTCTCCGACAGCGGTGTGTAGCCGGTGGCCGGGAACCAGTGCAGCTCGATGGCCAGGACGTACACGAGCGCGATCGCGATCAGCAGGTTCGGCACCAGGTAGCCGACCATCGACACGCCCTGGGCGACCCGGTCGACGGCGCCGCCCCGGGTGGCGGCGGGAACGCCGAGCATCACGCTGATCACCGCGGTGACGAGCAGGGCGGCGAGAACGATGGACAACGTGACGCCAAGGCGGGCCGCGATGGCCGACCGGACGGGCTCGCTGGTGAAGTAGGAAAGACCGAGGTCGCCGCGGATCGCGTGGGACAGCCAGTCCAGGTACTGGGTGAACAGCGGACGGTCGAGCCCCATCTGGGACTTCTGGGCGTGGACGCGGGCGGGTGTCGCGCCGCTTCCGACGATGCTGCTGGCGACGTCGTTGAACGAAGTGCTCAGCAGGAGGAACGTGATCATGGTGACCAGGACCGCGAGCACCAGGCCCGCTCCGAGGCGACGCAACACGTAGACGATCACGATGCGGCTCTTTCCCGGGGGCTAGTCGGCGGCACCGAACTGCCGGATGGTGGCGAGCGTCGAGGAGCCGTCACCGAGGTAGGTGATGCCCTTCTTGGTCGCCCAGTCACTGCCGATGTAGAACACGGGGCCGTACCAGGCGTTCTCGACTCCGAACTTGTTGATCTCCCTGTAGATGTCCGCAGCCTTCGCGGGGTCCAGCTCCCGGTTCGCCCGGTCCAGCAGCTTGGTGAGCTCGGGGTCCATCGAGTTGAAGACGTTGCGGTAGCCGGTGGGGCTGTAGAAGTTGCGCGCCTCGACCGGGGTGGTGTTCAGCCCGTCGACGATCAGGAACATCGGGTACTTCTTGGAGGCGAGGGCGGAGACGCTCTGCTGCGGCGGCACCGGCTGCCACTTCACCTTGATTCCGATGTCCGCGAGCGCCTGCGTGAACGTCGGCTCGAACGGCTTGGTGAAGACAAGGCTCGGCATGGTCACGGAGAACCCGTTCGGGTAACCGGCCTCGGCCAGCAACTTCTTGGCAGCCGCCGGGTCGTAGGAATACGTCTGGTCGAGCGCGGGATCGTGCCCCAGCCCCTTGGGGTTGAAGATCTGCTCGGTCGGCCCGCCCGAGCCCCGGAGCAGCTGCTTGACCATCTTGGTGCGGTCGAAGGCCATGTTGATCGCCTTGCGGACCCGCACGTCACCGAGCGGCTTGAGAACGGAACCCGCGCGGTCCCCAAGGACCAGGGTGGCCACCGCGGTCGCCTGGACGTGCTTGGTCTCGAAGCCCGCCGACCTGAAGGTGCCGACCTGCGCGAAGTCGATGGTGCCGGCGTTGGTCTCGCCGGCCTTCAGGGAGTTGGCCATCGCGGTCTGGTCGGAGATCACCCGGATCTTGACGGTCCGGAAGGGGTAGGCCTTCTTGTTCCAGTAGTCGTCACGCCGCTTGAGCACGTACACCGACCCGTTCACCGTCGCGCCCTTGTCGAGGGTGTAAGGGCCGGAGCCGACCGGGTTCAGTGCGGCGCTCTTGGAGGTCATCGTCTTCGGATCGCCGATGACGCCGACGGCCGTCGAGAGCGAGGTCAGCAGCGAACCGTCCGGCTGCTTCAGCTTGATCACGACGGTGTCGGCATCGGGTGCCTCGACCGAGGCTACGGAAGCGAGCACTCCCTGGTTCGGCCCGGGCGTCGCCCTGATCCGCTCCAGCGTCGCCTTCACGGCGGCCGCGTCGACAAGGGTGCCGGAGCTGAACTTCATGCCGGTGCGCAGCTTCAGCGTCAGGGTGCGCGCCTCGTCGGAGTACTGCCAACTCTCCGCCGCGCCGGGCTGCAGCTTGCCCTTGTTGTCCTGGATCAGCAGCGTGTCGTAGACCGAGTCCCAGATGTAGGTCTGCTGCCCTTCGAGGAGTTGGGTGGGATCGAACGAGTTGGGCGTGCCGAAGATCGAGAGTGCGAGCGTCGTCCCCGAGGACGAGGACGCTCCTGTCGACTCGCTGTCGCACGCCGACGCTGCGAGCAGCACCGCGGCAACGCCCAGAGCACCCAGGGCTCGAGCCTGCGATCGCGGGTGCGGGTGTCGAATGCGCATGGGGTGGATTCCTTCGTCCGGGAACCAACGTGTGACGAGACCTTCGCCATGGCCCGACGGCCATGGGTGGAGCTGAGGTTGTGAGCGCCATGCAGGTGAAGGAGGGCGTGCGTCTGCGGGTCTGACGGTGTGCCGGCGTCATCCAGGGGCGCGTCCGCCCCCTGACGGCTCTGAGGGTGAGCGATCGCGTAAACTCTTACCAGTTGGTTGGTTTTCGCTGGGACGTTAAGCCCGTACGGGAAGCGCCGGAAGAGTGCGATCGACGTTCGTAACCAGAGCGTTATCTTTAACTCGCCCCTCAGGCACGCCGAATCAAATACCAACCATGTGGTAACTTTTGATGCCCAGATAATGCGCAGGACCGTCCCGGACCGGCTTCGCCGAGGAGAGTGAGCGCACCGTGGGTCAGGCAAAAGGGCGTGGGCCGTACGCCAAGACACCGGCCCGCAGAGCGGAGATCGTACGGGCGGCACGCGACAGTTTCGCCGAGAACGGCTACGCCAAGGCCAGCCTGCGGGACATCGCGGACCGGGCCGGCATCACCCACGCCGGACTCCTCCACCACTTCCGCAACAAGGACGAACTCCTTGCCGCGGTGCTCGCCGAACGCGATTCCGTGGAGTGGCAGCAGGGTGTGGCACAGGTCGACAGCCCGGACCAGCTCGCGCCCTACCTCGGCGAGCTCATCCGCCACCACCAGAAGGCCCCCGAGCTGATGCGCCTGTGGATCGAGCTCGCCGCCGCGGCCTCACGCTCGGATCATCCCGCCCATACCTACTTCGTCGAGCGCTACGAACGCGGGCGCGCACAGTTCGCCGAGGGACTCCACGACGAGGCGGACCGCAGCAGGCTGCGCGAGGGCGTCAGCCCCGAGAGCGCCGCGGTCCTCTTCCATGCCGTGCTCAACGGGCTCCAACTGCAGTGGGTGCTCGACCAGGACCTCGACATCATCGGGCCGATCACCGACTTCGTACGACTGCTCTTCGACCGCGATCACGCCGACGAGTGAGCGGATCGCCGCCCAACTCGGCGCCGGGCGGCGCCGATCGGATCCCGGTCGCGGTCAGGGCTGGTTGCCGAGCAGCGGGCGCCGCACGTGCTGGAGGTGCTCGGGCATGGCATCGCGGGCAGCGTCTCTGATTGGCTTAGCGAGCCTAAGAAGCCGTATCTCAACCGAACGTGATCCCTTGATTTCGGCTGGTCAGGCATGGTCTCGCTCGGGGTGAGGGAGGCATGCGGCGTCTTGTGTCCGCTTCATGACCGGGGGGTGCGCGGTGGCGTCGGTGCTGGGAATGCTGGAGGAGCGGGAGACGGCTGCCCGTGTGCGGGTGGAGGGTCTGTGGGAGGAGGCCGCGCGGCTGGCTGAGGTGTTGGAGGCTGCGGAAATCGAGCTGGACCGGCGGGTGATCGCGCGGGAGGAGCTGGTCGCGGCGTTGGCCGCCTCCGCGGCCGAGACGACTGCCGTGACCGAGGCCGAGGCGGAGCAGGAAACGGCGCCCTCACAGGTGCCTGTGCCGGGTTCGACGGTGCCGCCCTGGCGGGACGGGTTGCCGGTGACGGTGCTGGCGCCGGACTACCAGCGGATTCTGGGCGTGCTGGAGGAGCGGCAGTCGGCGGGCCAAGGACCGCTCAAGGCCAAGGAGATCGCGGTGGGGCTGGGCCTTGGGACGACGCCGGCGAAGGTCGAGGGGGTGCGCTCGAAGGCCAGGCGCCTGGCAGAGCGCGGGTGGCTCTGGCAGGAGACGTCGGGGAGGTTCAGTGCCGGCCGGCGGCCCGTGGCCGTGCCAGACGCCGGCCCATCCGTGTGACCATCGACCACCGGATCATCGCTTCGCTGGTAGCGGGCAGTGTTTCGTAATCCCTCGCCAGGCGGCGGGAGTTCATCAGCCACGCGAACGTGCGCTCTGCCACCCAGCGTCTGGGCAGCACCACGAACCCCTGCATGTCGTCGGTGCGTTTGACGATCTGCAGGGTCAGGGCGAGTTTGTTCCGGCACCAGTCGACGATGGAGCCGGTGTAGCCGCCGTCGGCCCAGACGAGGGTGATGTCGCGGTGCAGGCGGCGGAGCCGCCTCAGCAGGCCTGCCGCGGCGTCCCGGTCGCCGATGTTCGCGGCGGTGACCGCGACGACCAGGAGCAGGCCGAGGCAGTCGGTCACGATGTGGCGTTTGCGGCCGGGCACCTTCTTCCCGCCGTCGTAGCCGCGTGAGGCGGCCGGCACCGTCGCGGCGGCCCGCACCGACTGCGCGTCGATGATCCCCGCCGTGGGCTCGGCCTCACGCCCTTCGTGTTCCCTGGCCCGTCCGCGCAGCCGGTCGTGGAACTCGGTGATCAGCCCGTGCTCGCGCCAGCGGCGGAAGAAGGCGTAAACCCGGCCCCAATCGGGGAAGTCCGCGGGCATCGCCCGCCAGGAGATCCCGCCCGCGACCAGGTAGCGGATCGCGTCCAGCATCTGGCGGTGGCAATAGCCTTCGGGCTGGCCGCCCCGCCCCTGAAGCCAGGACGGCACCGGCAACAACGGCCGGATGGCCGCCCACTCCGCGTCCGTCATGTCCGACGGATACCGGCGCACCCGATCGGGATGGTCGGCCGCGTTGCCGTACACGTGAGCGAGGCAATCACACGATGGTGCAGCCGAGTTGAACCGGACGGGCTTGGACGCGTACAACAACGACACCAGGGCCTCCCGGCCTTGCTCGGTCAGATTCGCATCCCCGAGCTACCGAGAGGCCCTGTCTTCATGCGCGCACAACGGGAAGATCACTCCGGCGGGAAACCTGTTCGACCCGCACGTTCCATGATCGGTTGAGATACGGCTTCTAAGCGTTGCTCGCGTTGGGAGCCAATCGCCTTCGTGCCCTGGTACTGAACGACAGGAGCCGTCAGCCCGCGTGACACGTCCCTCCGGACGCTGGTCGGTCAGGCCGCAGACCCAACCGAGGAGGGTGCCCGACGTCGCCTGGGCGCCGAGCGTGCGTGTAGCACGCTGCCACAGGTTCGCTACGTTTCGCTAATCCAACTGGTGAGCCTTGGGATCGCGCTCGCGGACAGCCGAGATGATCCGTTCATGTTCGTCGCAGTAGCAGCGGTGCCGCTCCGGGTTGAACGTGCGCCGCTTCAGTCTGCGCCACACCGGCCGACGGCGAGCCGCGACGAGCAGCGAACTGACGCTGACCAGGACGGCGTTGTGCGTCGCGACAGCGAAGCTGTGGTGCAGCACGGTGTTCCAGCGCTCAGACTCCTCCGATGTGGTGACCTCCGCGCCGCACCGCAGGCAGCGGTCCATCTCCGCGAGATCGGCGCCCGTCGCCGACGCGACGGCCATCAGCAGCCGGTTGGCGCCGGACGCCCCAGGGACCGGCTCGAGCTGAACTCCGAGGCCCACAGAACGCGCGCTCAGGAGTGCGCGCCGGCCTCGTAGGTCCCGTACTGGGGCAGTCCTGTCGCCTCGTAGACCTGGGCCGTGACTCCGCTCGGTGTCGTCTCGCTGCTCAACAGGCGCATCCCGGCTGGAACGCCGTTGTCCGGGAACAGCCGCCGGCCACTGCCCACGACCACCGGCGCGATCATCAGCCGCAACTCGTTGATCAGCCCGGCGGCCAGCAGCGACGCGCCGAGGCGGGCACTGCCGTGGATCTGCAGCTCCCCTCCGGGTTGGCGCTTCAACTCAGCGACCTGGGCTGGCACGTCCCCGGAGAGGATCGTGGTCGGCTCCCAGTCGGCCTTGGCCAGGCTGTGGGAGGCCACGTACTTCGGCAAGCCGTTGAGTTTGGCGGCGATCGGGTCGTCCGGATCGTTCATCTTCGGCCAGTCACGCGCGAAGTTGTCATAGGTACGGCGCCCGAACAGGAACGCGTCCACCTCGCCGAGCCAGCCCGTCACGATCCGCATGAACTCGTCGTCCAAGTGCGGCACGAGCCAGCCTCCCCGCGTGAACCCGTCGCTGGTGTCCTCCTCCGGGGACCCGGGACCCTGCGCCACGCCGTCCAGCGACAGGAACTCCTGCAGAATCAACCTCACGGTGCACTGCCCTTCCTCAGCCCCGAGACGCCTGTCGCCCCGGCCAGTGAAGACCGCGCGACCCACGAAACTCATCGCGCTCTTGGGCGAGAGGCTATGCGGCAAACAGGCCCACTGGCAGCTGGCCCCGCCCTCGTACAAGATCGCGTTGATGATCTCCCTGATGTCGTAGGCGCCCCCGATGCCGCTGACGCACAGGTGCCTTGCCTTCTACGCGCTGGTCACCTGCATGATCAGAACCCACTCCGCGTGCACGAGACTGTGCTCCATAACCGCACTACCGTGCCGCAGTGTCGGCACTGCGCCGGCAGGCACCGACCCGGAAAGGACCAACATGATCATCTTTGGCACCAAGGGATATCTCTACCAGCTCGCGATCCTGACACTGGTGTGCGGCCACTGCGGCAACCCTGCCGCGCACACCCTCAAAAAGCGCGTCACGAAGTTCACGCTGTTCTTCGTGCCGCTGTTCCCGTTCTCGACGAAATACGCGACGCAGTGCACCTTCTGCGGCACGGAGCAGAAAGTAACCAAGGAACAGGCGCAGCAGCTGCAGGCGCAGGGCACAAGCGGCCACAGCGGTCAGACATACGGGCAACCGCAGCAGCAGCCCTACCAGCCCTGAGTATGAGTAGGGCCGGGAAGATGCCGCAGCGCCGGCGGGAGTGGGCATGGTGGTCCACAGGGTGGGCGGCATGGAGCCGGTTCAGCGCTTGGACAACGTGGATTCACTTTCCGGAAACAACGGTGGGCTGTTGGAGGTGTGATCGAAAACGCGAGAAATGCTCCTGACCTGCGCCGATAGGGCTTGTCGAAGGTCCTGTCGGTCGCGGGAAACAAGCACCTCCCAGGTGACGAATCGCATAGGGGCCGTACCCGCATGTCCGCGTCGAGGGCGAGGGCCGGACCGTGGTGTCCCAGGCGGGGCCGTTCTGCTGGTGGAGACGTCCGCCGGACCGGGCCGGATCAGGCTGGACCGGGCGATGCCAGTGGCGTTGTCGCCGCGCTCTAGGGGTGCGCGCTTGTTCAGTTGACTTCGCCAACTCTGCTTCTCCACGCATCACCCTGTCGCGCCGCTCCGGTCCGACCTTGACCTTTTCGTCCAGCGCGCTCAGAGCATCCTCTAGCTCACTGGCGGACCTTGCCGCGCGCTCGGTGTCGTCCTCCATCTCGAGGCCCACCCCAGCCCATGGCCACGGATGGACGGCCCACGTGGCGTGGTTGACGTGCTTTGCCAGGGAACGCAGCCGCGGTGCCAGCTCCTCGCTGCAGGTCGCGTTCCCGCCGAGCATCAGGAACCGGGCAGCTCGGTCCAGGTGCGTGATGGCGTGGTCGAGAGCGCCAAGGACGTCCCCGTCCTTGTACGTCTGGTCCACCGGAGGCGTCGGCTCGTGAGGCGTCGTCATGGCCCCAGGAACCTACCGGCGGCGTGCTCACAACACAGGTCTGAGCTTCTGAGAGAGCCCCAGCCGATCCAGTATCAGAGGGCGTTGGCAGACCGGGACCTCAGTAGCGACCGCCGGGAGCTCGTTCGAATGCGCGATGCGGGTTGCTCGCCGAGCAGCGTTCCCAATTGGCCGCGAGTCGCCGTCCTGGACGTCCGGGGAAGGTGGTCGTCCCGGCGTGTCCGAAGAGCAACCCTTGTTGAACCGTTAACTGAATGCTCATAATTCAACACAGTACGCTGAAGGAACGTTTCTTCATCCTTTGGCCATAGTCCCGCCAATGCGTAGCAACCCCCCACGAACAGGAAGCCCGTTGAACCACACGCGGTCCTCGCTCAACCGAGCCACCACTGCCGACCCCGCCGCTCCCACCACCTCCCAAATCACCGCCCCCGCCCCGGTCTTACGTGAGTACCCGCCCTTGGAGTTGCCCGGCAACGCCAGCGCCGTAAAGCGGGCTCGCGTGAATGCCCGTACCGCGCTGACGGTCCTTGGCTGGCAGGGGGACATCCACGCCGCCACGGAAGTGCTCGCCCGGCTCGTGGACAACGCTGTCCGTCACGGCCTGACTCCTTCGAGCCCCGGGCAGCGGATCACAGTCCGGCTGGCCATCAGGCAGACACACGAGCTCGTCATCGACGTCGAGGATCCCAACCCCGCCTTTCCCGCCTTTACCGAGGCGCTCCGAGGTGAACAGGGCCGCGGGCTGCGGGAAGTCCAGGGCCTCGAGGCCGACGTCACATGGTTCCACCGCCCGGACGTCGGCAAGACGGTCCGGGCCACGATGACCCCACTCGCGGCCGCTCCTGATCACCAGGCCGGATTACGGGGCCGCCCAGTGGCTGCCGCAGGTGTCTCCATCGCAACCGCTTCTGATGCGCTCAATGGCCAGGGCCAGCTGCCCAACGCCGCCCTTCGTAGGGGCAAGCCCGGTCTGATCGCCTGACCATCAGCACGTACAGGGACGAACCCGAGTAAGTCGGTGTAGCCGTTCTCTCCGCCTACGTACATCAGGTGTTCGTCTCACACCTGATTGAGCGGTGCGTTGACGGCCAGTCGTTCGACCAGACCAGGAATGGCCGGGAACTGGGGGCCGAGATCAGGTCGGTACCTGCGGCCAGGAGCTGCTCTCTCTTGTGTCTGCCGCCGTCAGCGGGCAGCGGCGATCCCCACCCCAGCACCGAGTTGGCGATCAGGGAGCCTGGCCAGCCCTTCCGGATGTCCGTGAAGAGAGGCTGTTCCGCGTCGGCGAAGGGTCTATGTCAACGGAAACCATTTCCGTTGACAAGCCGGGTTGCGCCAGCATGCCGGAGTGACGTTGGTGCGGTGTTGTGGAGGCGCCTGGTGGATGCCAGACCCGAGCCGAGGCTGATCTTGCTGTGCGGGCTGCCTGGATCCGGGAAGACGACGCTGGCCAAGAGTCTGGCGAGCGAGAGGCCGGCGGTGCGTCTGTGCCCGGACGAGTGGATGGCGTATCTGGGCATCGACCTGTTCGATGAGCGATCGCGCGACCGGCTTGAGAGGCGTTTTTGGGAGCACGCCCAAGACCTGTTGAAGCTCGGACAGACTGTGATCTTGGAGTTCGGCTTCTGGGCACGCACTGAGCGGGATGAGAAGCGCCTCGGGGCGCGCGCCCTCGGCGTTCCCGTCGAGCTGCACTACCTTGCGGCGCCGATCGATGAACTGTGTCGCCGCATCGAAGCCCGCAACGGGCAGGGGGAGCCGGGGACCGTCCCGATCAGCCGCGAGTTGCTCGAGGAGTACGTGAAGCTCTTCCAGGCCCCCGACGATGACGAGCTCGGTCTCTTCGACGAACCGCCTCCAGGCCACCGCGGATGACTGTCCACGCGGCTGGTCTGCGGGAGCCGGCCAGTCCAAGGCCGAGCCCTGACCGCTACTTTACGGCTGGGGTCAGACGTAGGAGCCCGGGGCCTATGCGGCCAGGGCGGGCAGGCCGAACCCGAGCGGCCGACTCGTGGGCGCTGACTGGGGCCCGCGTCGCGCAGGCCATTCCCGCCACCTTTCCCGCAGACAGGAATGCGGCCTCTGCTCTGTCTATCTTGCCCTCCCTGCCAGGGACACCCCACGATTGATCATGATCGGATAGTCTTCTTCGGGCGACCCAAGAAGGAGGCACCCATGGCGGCGGCCCTGCGGATCGAATTGTTCGTAGAGGACATCGACGCCTTCGCCGACTTCTACCGCCGTGTGCTGGCCTTCACGCTCGTCGACGACCGGCGCAGCGACGACTCGCCGTACGCGGCCGTCGCTCGGGACGGTGTTCGCATCGCTGCGGTACCAGCTTGGAGGACCATCGATCGCGCTGCCCGCGACATACCCACGGGCGTGGAGATCGTGATCGAAGTCGACGATGTCCACGCCGACCACGCCCGAGTTCTGGACACCGGTTGGCCCCTTGCCGATTCGCTGCGGCAACGCCCGTGGGGCCTCACGGACTTCCGCGTGTACGATCCCGATGGCCACTTCATCCGCATCACAGGGCGGGGCTGACTCCGGGCGCGTGGTTACCTCGGTCAACTTGACCCGGCCCTGAAGGACTTTGTTGGCGGATTCGGTGTTCAGGTGGCCAGTTCAAGGCCAAGACGGGCGAAGCGGCTGATGTGGGTGTTACTGATGG
>NZ_JBEOVA010000029.1:0-99145 GCF_040295225.1 Streptomyces sp. NPDC002896
TCCAGCACCGTGCCGGTATGCAGACCTCGAAGACGATCGTGGCGATCAACAAGGACGCCGAGGCGCCGATCTTCGACCTGGTCGACTACGGCGTGGTCGGCGACCTGTTCGCGGTCGTCCCGCAGCTGACCGAGGAGATCAAGACCCGCAAGGGCTGATCCGCTCCGGACCTCGCGAGGCCCCTGCGACCGCGTTCGTCGGCCGCAGGGGCCTCGTCCCGTTTGAGGGCCTGCCGCTCGCCCCGTCCGCGCCGGGTGTTGACCAGCGGGAACGCCCCTGGATAGCTTCGCTCTACGGATTGTTGATTCCGTGAACCGGAAAAGTGGCGGCGGAGGGTGTGGACATGGGGCAGCAGGAGAAGGTGGCCACGAGCCTCGCGGGCGCGGTCAGCGAGGCCGTCAGCGTCTCCCTCGCCCCGGTGGACGCGGAGCTGGAGCGCCGCTACCCCGGAGACCCGGGCACCCGCCAGCCCGTCCACACGGTCTACGTACCCGGTGACGTCTTCGCCGCCGACACCATCCGCTCCTGGGGCGACCAGGCGCTGAAAGCTCTCGACGAACACGCCCCGGACGCCGCCGCGTTCGCCGCCGTCCTCGGTCTGAGCGACGAACTCGCCGTACCCGTGTACGACCGCGTCCGTGCA
This sequence comes from Streptomyces sp. NPDC002896, assembly GCF_040295225.1. Lineage (NCBI taxonomy): Bacteria > Bacillati > Actinomycetota > Actinomycetes > Kitasatosporales > Streptomycetaceae > Streptomyces > Streptomyces sp. NPDC002896. Next base: position 644 of record NZ_JBEOVA010000029.1, read on the forward strand.
AAGCTGCAGCGCGAGCCCATCGAGGACCTGCGCATCGACTTCGAGGACGGCTACGGGCCCCGCCCCGACACGGAGGAGGACGAGGCGGCCGCCCGCGCGGCACGGCTGGTCGCCGAGGCCTACGAGAACGGCACCGCCGCCCCGTACATGGGCATCCGTATGAAGTGCATGGAGGCCGCCGTGCGCGACCGCGGCATCCGCACGCTCGACATCTTCCTCACCGGCCTCATGGCGGCCGGCGGCCTCCCCGACGGGCTCGTCCTGACGCTGCCCAAGGTGACGTACGCCGAGCAGGTCACCGCCATGGTCCGGCTCCTCGAGGAGTTCGAGAAGGCCCGCGGCCTCGAGCCCGGCCGGATCGGCTTCGAGATACAGATCGAGACCAGCCAGGCCATCCTCGCCCCGGACGGAACGGCCACCGTCGCCCGGATGATCGACGCCGCCGAGGGCCGCGCCACCGGCCTGCACTACGGCACCTTCGACTACAGCGCATGCCTCGGCGTCAGCGCCGCCTACCAGGCCAGCGACCACCCGGCCGCCGACCACGCCAAGGCGATCATGCAGGTCGCCGCCGCGGGAACCGGCGTCCGCGTCTCGGACGGCTCCACCAACGTCCTGCCGGTCGGTCCGACCGAGAAGGTCCACGACGCGTGGCGGCTGCACTACGGTCTCACCCGCCGGGCGCTGGCCCGCGCCTACTACCAGGGCTGGGACATGCACCCGGGCCACATCCCGACCCGCTACGCCGCCGTGTTCGCCTTCTACCGGGAGGGTTTCGCGCAGGCCGCCGCGCGCCTCGCCGCGTACGCCAACCGGGCCGGCGGGGACGTCATGGACGAACCCGCGACGGCCAAGGCCCTCAGCGGGTATCTGCTGCGCGGTCTGGACTGCGGAGCCCTCGACACGGCCGAGGTGGCCCGGCTGAGCGGCCTCACCCGGGCCGATCTGGAGGGGTACGCGGCACCGCGGCGCGGCGACCTGACCGTGTCCGGCCGGTAGTACGGGCTGCCCCGCGTGGGGCCACCCAAGTGAAGTCGCTGCGTCAGAGGTCAGTCGGCGGGCGGCAGTTCGCCCGAGCCGCGTGTGATCAGCCGGGTCGGGAGTACGGTGCGCTCCGGGGCGAGGGGTGCACCGTCCAGCTGCTGGAACAGCCGCTCCGCCGCCGTACGTCCCAGCTGCGCGGCGTCCTGCGCGACGACGGTCACGCCCGGCTGCAGCAGATCGGCGAGCTCGAAGTCGTCGAAGCCGACGAGGGCCACCGGCCGCGGCCGTTCGGCGAGTACGCGCACCACGGTAACCGTCACGCGGTTGTTGCCCGCGAAGACCGCGGTCACCGGCTCCGGACCGTCGAGCATCTCCTCGGCGGCCCGCCGGACCCGCTCCGGATCCGTGGCACCCAGCGATATCCAGGCGTCCTCGACGGGGATGCCCGCGTCTGCCATGGCCGCGCGGTAGCCGCGCAGCCGCTCGGCCGCGGTGTGGATGCCCGGCCGGTCGCCGAGGAATCCGATCCGGCGGTGCCCGTGTGCGACGAGATGGGCGACGCCGTTCCGCGCGCCGCCGAAGTTGTCCGAGAGCACGGTGTCGGCGTCGATCTTCCCGGCGGGCCGGTCCACGAAGACCGTGGCGACGCCGGCCTGGATCTCGGGCTCGAGATAGCGATGGTCGTCGCCTGCCGGGATGACCACCAGCCCGTCGACGCGGCGCGCGCACAGAGCGAGGGCCAGCTCCTGCTCGCGGCCGGGGTCCTCGGCGCTGGAACCGTTGATGAGCAACGCGCCGTGGGCCCGGGCGACCTCCTCGACGGCGCGGCTGAGCGGGCCGTAGAACGGGTCCGCGAGGTCTTCCAGAACGAGGCCGATGCTGGCTGTACGGCCCTTGCGGAGGACACGTGCGCTGTCGTTGCGCCGGAAGCCCAGGGCGTTGATCGCCTCGTGGACGCGGCGTTCGGTGTCGGGCGTGACACCCGGCTCGCTGTTCACCACACGCGAGACCGTTTTCAGGCCGACTCCGGCGCGTGCGGCCACGTCCTTCATGGTCGGACGGGAGCCGTAGCGGTTGTCGGGTCGGCGGGCGGTGTCGGCCACGTTTGCGCTGTCCTGTCCTGTCGTTCACGAGTAGGGCGTATGCGCCTGATGCCTGTTGACGTCGGGAGCATCCTGCATAGGTAGGTGCTGCATAAAGATGTGTGGATGAGCATAGGCCCTGGACAACGTTGTCAGACGCGGGGGAGACTGTCCATCGCCCCGTATCGTCCACTCTCCGGACCCCGTCCTTCACCAGGAGATCGCACGCCGATGCACACCGACCTCGTCGCCGCCCTCGACATCGGCGGAACCAAGATCGCCGGAGCCCTGGTGGCCGGTGACGGCCGGATCCTTGTGCGCGCACAGCGCCCGACGCCGTCGCAGGAGGACGGCGAGACGGTGATGCGGGCCGTGGCGGAGGTCGTCGGCGAGCTCACGGCCTCCCCGCTGTGGCCCCGGGCAGGGGCCGTGGGCATCGGCAGCGCGGGACCGGTCGACGCATCCGCCGGCACGGTGAGCCCGGTCAACGTCCCGGGCTGGCGCGGGTTTCCACTCGTCGAACGGGTACGGGCGGCTGCCGGCGGACTGCCCGTCGAACTCGTCGGCGACGGGGTCGCCATCGCGGCTGCCGAGCACTGGCAGGGCGCCGCACGCGGTCACGACAACGCGCTCTGCATGGTCGTCTCCACCGGGGTCGGCGGAGGCCTCGTCCTCGGCGGCAGCCTCCACCCCGGCCCGACGGGCAACGCGGGCCACATCGGACACATCAGCGTGGATCTCGACGGTGACCCCTGTCCATGCGGGGCGCGCGGCTGCGTTGAGCGGATCGCGAGCGGCCCGAACATCGCACGGCGGGCGCTGGAGTCGGGCTGGCGACCCGGTCCCGACGGCGACACCTCTGCCGCGGCCGTGGCGGAGGCCGCGCGCGCCGGCGACCCGGTGGCCCTCGCCTCGTTCGAGCGCGCGGCCCAGGCACTGGCCGCGGGAATCGCCGCCACCGCCACCCTCGTCGAGATCGACATCGCGGTGATCGGCGGCGGAGTGGCGAAGTCCGGCGAGGTCCTCTTCGCGCCCCTCCGCAAGGCCCTGCGGGACTACGCGACTCTCTCGTTCGTACAACACCTGACTGTGGTGCCCGCCCTGATGGGCACGGACGCCGGCCTGGTGGGGGCGGCCGCGGCGGCGCTGGGCACGGGGGCCGGGGCGGCTGTGGCGGGTGTCGGAGGCTGAGGGACGCGCACCGGCGTCGGACCTTCCAATGCCCTGACCGCAGTGGGGCATGGGCCTGCTCCGGTAGCCCACGACGTTGCGGTACTCGACCTTCAGGTCGGCTCTGGCATTGGCTGAGTCCGTGACCCGCCGAACCGTACGTCTCGCATGTGCCGCGCTCCTCCTACCCGGTCGCGGGGGCGCGAGGACGGCCTCGGGCCGGCAGAGTGCCGTGGGGCGTGGTCTGCGGGCGGCGGGCGAGGGGACTTGAGTCTCCTGTAGGGGGAGACGGCAAGGTGGGGGCATGGATGGCGACACGCTCTACTCGATCGGCGAGCTGGCTCGGCGGACCGGTCTTACGGTCAAGACGATTCGGTTCTATTCCGATCGCGGGATCGTGGCGCCGGCGGACCGCAGCCCGGCCGGCTACCGCCTCTACGACGTCGACGCCGTGGCACGCCTGGACCTCGTGCGGACCCTGCGGGAGCTGGGGCTGGACCTTCCCACGATTCGCAAGGTCGCGGATCAGGAGCTCTCGCTTGCCGAGGTCGCTGCCGCGCACGCCGAGGGACTGGCGGTGCAGATTCGCATCCTGCGTCTGCGGCACGCGGTGCTGACGGCGGTGGCCGAGCGTGGGTTCACTGCTGAGGAGACGGATCTCATGCACAAGTTGGCTCGGCTCTCCGAGGACGAACGCCGTCGTCTGATCGGTGGTTTCCTCGACGCTGTCTTCGGCGGTCTCGGCGCCGGCTCCGCATTCGCGGGAGTCATGCGCTCGATGACCCCTGAGCTGCCCGACAACCCCGAGGCGGAACAGGCCCGAGCATGGGTGGAGTGGGCCGAACTGGCCCTGGACCCGGACTTCCGCGCCGGCGTGCGGCGGATGGCCGAGGACCAGGCAGCTGAACAGGCACAAGGCGACACCATGATCCTGCGCCGCGACTTTGCCGTGGTTGTCCGTGACCTGGTCAGCCCCGCCCTGGCGGCGGGCATCGACCCGGCCTCGCGTCGGGCCGATCCGATCGCTGCGGCGCTTGCGGGTCACTATGCGCATGTCCTGGGCCGTCCCGATGGCGCCGAGCTCCGCCGTCCCCTGTTGCTCCGGCTGGAGAACGTGAACGACCCCCGCAGGGACCGGTACTTCCAGCTGTTGGCAGTGATCAACGGCTGGCCCGTGCCGGACAGTCTGGCGCCGGTGTTCGACTGGTCCGTCCAGGCCGTGCGCGTTCGGATGCACCAGTAGTGGGCCGGGGATCGTCGGCGTCAGGGCGAACGCTGCCGCATACGATCGCTTGGTGAAAGACACCGTCATGCTCCATGTGGCTGCGACGCCGTCCGCTCCCGCCCTGATCCTTCGCCCCTGGTGCATGGAGGACGTTCCCGCGCTGGTGGAGGCGTGCCGGGATGCCGCATTGCGCCACTGGACGGGCTCTGCAGTGGAGAACGACGCTGACGCGGTGCGGTGGGTGCGGGCCCAGGAGCGTGGATGGGCGGCGGGGGACCGGTTCGGCTGGGCGGTCCTTGAAGTGCAACCCGAGTCGGCCCACGGGCAGTTGGTCGGCAATGTGGTCCTCAAGGGAGTAGCGCCTGGCAAAGCGTCGGCCGAGGTGGGCTACTGGACCGCGGCGCACGCTCGCGGGCGGGGTGTGGCGCCCCGCGCTCTGGAGGCTCTCACCGGCTGGGCAATCGACACCCTGGGAGCCGACCGGCTGAAGCGTCTGGAACTCCTGCACCAGGTGGACAACCAGGCCTCGTGCCGCGTGGCGCAGAAGAGCCGGTACGTCTTCGAGACGGTCCTGCCCGCAGCGCCGCCCTCCTTCCCCCTCGACGGCCATCTGCACACGCGGCGCAGGATCGCCTGAGGGCCACTCGTCTTTTTCGGATCGGGTGGGGCTCCTCATGCCGCTGGGGCCGCGGCTTGGCCCTCGTCAGCAGGCGGCGGGACCCTGGTGGACCGGACGGAGGTCGGTGGGGTCGGAGGTGGTCGCGGAACGATGCCGGACGGCCGGTGGTGCCACGTCGGCTGGCCGGGAGCGGGCGCCCGGCGCTCGACCGCCGTCAGTCGAAGGCGTCCGTCATGCAGTCCGCGCGGCAGCCGCCCGCCTCGTACCGCTGGCGGAGCGCGGCGGCCGCCTGTTCGCGCGTTACGGAGGCGTGGCCGAAGTGCTGGGTCGCGACGCTGATCACGTCGTCGATGCGGACGATGACCGGCTCGCCGCGGGCGGCCTGGCGGCGCGCCGCCGCGATCGCCATGTCGGCGGAGCGGAGCAGATGCCTCGGGTAGTCGCGTGCCAGCGCCGCACGGGCCCGTTTGCGCGACAAGGGGCGGACGGCGCGTCCCCTCCAGAGGGCCCCTGCCGCGATGAGCAACACGCCCAGCGCGACGAATCCCAGACCGCTCATGGACGTAACGCGATCCGGGCGCGGCCTACGCGGCCTCGCCGACGCCGCCACGGACGGCCGCGGCCCACTCCATGACCAGGTGTTCGTACTCCATGCGCTCCTCGGCGGACAGCGTGCCGCCTGCGCGCAGCCACAACTCGCGGATCTGCTCGTTCACCGCGGCGGCGGACCGCACGGAACCAGAAGGCTGTGGGCTCGGGGACATGGAGCAACCTTAAGGCCAACGACCGGCTTCGGGAACACTCAGCTACCGGTCGGATCCGGGAAGTGATCGGGGGCGGCCGTCGCCCTCATCAGGCGCTGGTTTCCGTGGCAGGGTTGAGCGGGCAAGCCACAGGGGGCCAACAGAAGAGGGGGAAACGTGATCGTCTGGATCAACGGCGCGTTCGGTGCGGGAAAGACCACCACCGCACGGGAACTGATCGACCTGATCCCGAACAGCACGCTCTTCGACCCCGAGCTCATCGGCGGGGAACTGTCGTATCTGCTACCGCCCAAACGCCTCGCCGAGGTCACCGACTTCCAGGATCTGCCGATCTGGCGGCGGCTCGTCGTCGACACGGCGGCCGCGCTGCTCGCCGAGCTGGGCGGAGTCCTCGTGGTCCCGATGACCCTGCTGCGCCAGCAGTACCGCGACGAGATCTTCGGCGGGCTCGCCTCCCGCAGGATTCCGGTCCGGCACGTGTTGCTCGCACCGGCCGAAACGATCCTTCGTACGCGCATAGCCAGCCGTGACGTACCGCCCGACATACCCGACGGCGAGATATGCGTACGCCAGTGGTCCTACGAACACATCGAGCCGTACCAGGCGGCGCTCGGCTCGTGGCTCACATCGGACGCGCATCTCGTCGACAACGGCCCGCTCACCCCGTACGAGACCGCAGTCCGCATAGCCGACGCCGTGCGTACCGGGGACGCGCCCGTCTGCGACATCGTGCAGACCCCCGAGCCGACCGCCGAGACCGTCGCATCCGGCGTATTGCTCTTCGACGAAGAGGACCGGGTGCTGCTCGTCGACCCGACGTACAAGCCGGGCTGGGAGTTCCCCGGAGGCGTCGTCGAATCCGGTGAGGCGCCCGCGCGCGCGGGCATGCGCGAGGTCGCCGAGGAGACCGGCATCCGGCTGCAGGAGGTTCCGCGGCTCCTGGTCGTCGACTGGGAGCCGCCCGCCCCACCCGGATACGGCGGGCTGCGCCTGCTCTACGACGGCGGGCGGCTCGACAGCGACGAGGCCCGGCGGATGCTGCTGCCGGGCCCCGAACTGCGCGACTGGCGCTTCGTCACCGAAGAGGAAGCGGCCTCACTCCTGCCACCCGTCCGCTACGAGCGGCTCCGCTGGGCCCTGCGGGCGCGGGAGCGCGGCGCGGCCCTGTATCTGGAGGCCGGGGTGCCGGTCGGCTGACGCGTGCGGTGTCTCCGTGCACCGGGGTCCCTTGTGTACGACGGGAGCGCGGCGGCAGTGACCGGCTCCCGTCGCCGCGCCTCAGCCCGTCTCCGTCAACTCGCCGCGTAGTTGCGCAGGAACAGCGCCTCCGCGACCGAAAGCCGCTCCAGCTCCTCCGGCGCGACGCTCTCGTTGACCGCGTGGATCTGCGCCTCCGGCTCGCTCAGGCCGATCAACAGGATCTCCGCCTCCGGGTAGAGCGCGGCCAGCGTGTTGCACAGCGGGATGGACCCGCCCTGGCCCGCGTACTGCATCTCCTCACCCGGGTACGCGACGCCCATCGCCTTCGCCATCGCCTCATACGCGGGGCTGGCGGTGTTCGCGCGGAACGGCTGGCCCTGGCCGATCTGTTCCGTCTGCACGCGCGCACCCCACGGCGTGTGCGCCTCGAGATGGGCCAGCAGCAGCTTCGTCGCCTCGGCCGCGTCGACGCCCGGCGGCACGCGCAGGCTGATCAGCGCCTGCGCGCTCGCCTGCACGGACGGCGTGGCACCCACGACCGGCGGGCAGTCGATGCCCAGGACGGTGACGGCCGGCCGCGCCCAGATCCGGTCCGCGACCGTGCCGGAACCGATCAGCTGCACACCGTCCAGCACCTTGGCGTCCTTACGGAAGTCGGCGTCCGGGTACTGCAGTCCGTCCCACGAGGTGTCGCCCGTGAGCCCGTCAATCGTCGTCGACCCGTCCTCCGCGCGCAGCGAGTCCAGTACGCGCAAGAGGGCAGCCAGCGCATCGGGTGCCGCGCCGCCGAACTGGCCGGAGTGCAGGTTGCCTTCGAGGGTGTCGATGCGTACGCGGACCATGGTCATGCCGCGCAGCGTGGCGGTGACCGTGGGCAGGCCCACGCGGAAGTTGCCCGAGTCGCCGATGACGATCGTGTCGGCCGCCAGCAGCTCCGGGTGCTCCTCGGCGTACCGCTCCAGGCCGCCCGTCCCCTGCTCCTCCGAACCCTCGGCGATCACCTTGACGTTGACGGGAATGCCGCCGTTCGCCTTGAGGGCGCGCAGCGCCAGCAGGTGCATGATCACGCCGCCCTTGCAGTCGGCGGCTCCGCGTCCGTACCAGCGGCCGTCCCGCTCGGTCAGGACGAACGGCGGGGTGGTCCACGCGGCCTCGTCGAGCGGAGGCTGCACGTCGTAGTGCGCGTACAGCAGCACGGTCGGCGCGCCCTCGGGGCCGGGCAGGAAGCCATACACCGACTGCGTGCCGTCCGGCGTGTCCAGCAGAGCCACGTCCTGGAATCCCTCGGCGCGCAGTGCGTCCGCCACCCACGTCGCGGCCTTCTCGCTCTCGCTCCGCGGGAACTGCTCGAAGTCCGCCACCGATTTGAAGGCCACCAGTTCGGTGAGCTCCTCCTTCGCCCGCGGCATCAACGCGGCGACGGTCTCGGCGATCGGATTCGGCGACATGGGCACGCTCCTCGTAGGTGCGACGGCGTGCATGGAATTGCATGCACGCATGTCCTTGGGTACGGATTCGTTCTGGGTGGATTCGCGCGTGCTGGGTGTACGGCGAACACATTGCCGATCCTCCCACAGCGGCGGGCGGCGGCGTCCGCCGTAGGATGCGGGGGAAAGTGCGGCAGACGGCTGGATCGGGAGCAGCAGACCATCGTGAGCAGCGAGAACTCGGGCGAGAACGCAGCGGACGACGCTCGGCAGGTATGGGACGTCGTGGTGGTCGGGGCCGGGCCCGCGGGAGCCTCCGCGGCCTATGCTGCAGCCGTCGCCGGACGCCGCGTGCTGATCCTGGAGAAGGCCGAGCTGCCCCGCTACAAGACGTGCGGCGGCGGCATCATCGGGCCCTCGCGCGACGCGCTGCCGCCCGGGTTCGAACTGCCCTTCAAGGACCGGGTGCATGCCGTGACGTTCTCCCTTGACGGCAGGTTCACCCGCACCCGCCGCTCGCGGCACATGCTGTTCGGCCTGATCAACCGCCCCGAGTTCGACCAGCAACTGGTGGAGCACGCCCAGAAGGCGGGCGCCGAGCTGCGGACCGGTGTCACGGTCTCCCGGGTCGAGCAGCACGGGCCTGCCGTACCTGACCGGCGCACCGTAGCCGTCGTACTTCAGGGCGGCGAGACGCTGTACGCGCGGGCCGTCGTCGGTGCGGACGGCAGCGCCAGCCGCATAGGAGCCCATGTCGGTGTGAAGCTCGACCAGGTCGACCTGGGGCTCGAGGCGGAGATCCCGGTTCCGCCCACCGTCGCCGAGGACTGGAAGGGCCGGGTCCTCATCGACTGGGGGCCGATGCCCGGGAGTTACGGCTGGGTCTTCCCCAAGGACGACACCCTGACCGTCGGCGTCATCTCCGCACGCGGCGAGGGCGCCGCCACCAAGCGGTACCTGGAGGACTTCATCGCCCGGCTCGGGCTCGCCGGCTTCGAACCCGCAGTCTCCTCCGGACATCTGACCCGCTGCCGCAGCGACGACTCCCCGCTCTCTCGCGGGCGCGTCCTGGTGTGCGGCGACGCGGCGGGACTGCTGGAGCCGTGGACCCGCGAGGGCATCTCGTTCGCGCTGCGCTCCGGGCGGCTGGCGGGGGAGTGGGCGGTGCGCATCGCGGAGGCGCACGACGCGGTGGACACCCGGCGCCAGGCGCTGAACTACGCCTTCGCCGTCAAGGCGGGGCTCGGCGTCGAGATGAGCGTCGGCAAGCGCCTGCTGGCCGTCTTCGAGCGCCGGCCCGGCCTGTTCCATGCGGCGATCACCGGGTTCAGGCCCGCCTGGAAGGCGTTCTCGGGCATCACCCGGGGATCGACGACGCTGGCCGAGCTCGTACGGACGCATCCGATGGCGGGGCGGGCCCTGACCGCGCTGGATCCGTCCGCGTAGGCCCTGCCTGTTCGGCTGTCCAGCGGCTCGGCTGTCCTTGGCCGCGGCCGTCGTCAGCTCTTGACCGTGATGCGGAAGACGGGGTGCTTGTGCGCCGCCGCGAGCAGTTCCTCGTCGGTGGAGTCGGCGTTGACGTCGCCGAAGAAGCGGCCGACCTCCCAGCCCCACTTCTTCAGATAGGTGCGGAGGATCAGGGGCTTCTCGTCGTCGGGAAGCTCCACCGCGGTGAACTCCTGGGTCCGGCGGCCGACCTGGAGGAGGCCGCCGCCCGCGGCCCTCATGTTGCGCACCCACTCGGAGTGGCCGCGGGCCGAGATCAGGTAGGGGCCACCCTCGTACGGCAGCGGGTTGACCGGGACGCGGCGCCACTCACCGCTCTTGCGGCCGCGTACGGACAGCTCGGCGTGGCCGAGGAGGCTGATGCCGCGCCGGGCGATCCAGCCGATGAAGCGGTTCATGCCTGCTTCGAAGGCGCCGGGCTTGATGTAGTGCTGCTGTGCCATGGTGACCTCCACCCGTTTAGAGAGCACTGCTCTCGCTTGAGAGCAGTGTGCACGGGATCGGTGATCCAAAGCAAGAGCGGTGATCTCTTTTTGGTGCACCGATCTCGAACTGGTGCGACGCTCTATTAAGGAAGCGCCGCTCGCGGATGGAAGCGCTGCTCTCGTATGTGTGCACTGCTCCGGAAACGTGGGACACTGCCGCGCATGAGCACCGCACGTGGAGCCCGTGCCCGGGCGCGTACCGAGATCACCGCCGCCATCAAGGACGAGGCGCGCAGGCAGCTCGCCGCCGAAGGTGCCGCCAAGCTCTCGCTGCGCGCCGTTGCGCGTGAGCTCGGCATGGTGTCCTCCGCCCTCTATCGCTATTTCCCGAGCCGCGACGACCTGCTGACCGCCCTCATCATCGACGCCTACGACTCCCTCGGCGAGGCCGCTGAGTCGGCGCACGCCAAGGCCGCCGACGCCGAGCCGGTGCAGCAGTGGACCACCGTCTGCGAGGCGGTGCGCGCCTGGGCGCTGGCCCATCCGCACGAGTACGCGCTCATCTACGGCTCACCCGTGCCCGGCTACTCCGCGCCCGACTCCACCGTCCCTGCCGCGTCGCGCGTCGGGCTGCTGTTCATCGGTATCGTCCGCGACGCCCTGGAGGGCCGCGGCATCGCACTCCCCCGGCTCCCCGCCGAACTGAGGCCCGAGGCCGAGCGCATGACGGCGGATCTGGCGCCCGACCTGCCGCCGGAGGTGGTCGCCGCCCTGGTGGCGGCGTGGGCGCAGCTGTACGGACTGGTCGGGTTCGAGGTCTTCGGGCAGTTCCACCGGGTCGTCGAGGACCGCGCGGTGTTCTTCTCCCACGCGGCCGCCCAACTCGCCTATTCCGTAGGCCTGTTGAACCATGGGCGGGTCTCTGAAGCGCCTGCGCCTCGTCGGCGTCAGGCCAAGGGCACGGGTACCGACTCGGGTGGCAGGAGGGTCGGATCCTGACGCAGGATCCGCTCGTGCAGTGAGCGCAGCGCGGGTCCCGGATCCGCGCCCAGGGCGTCTGCGATGCGCTGCCGCGCTGCGCAGTCTGCACCGGCGGTTCGGGGATGAGCGAGGCCGCGGCACCCGAGCCGGAGGTACTCCAGCGGGAGTACGTTTGATCACCTCGCATGGCTGACGCCCGCGGCCGCCGCAGGCGTCTAGCGTGGCAGGCATGGAGGAGCAGCGCGTACGGCAACGCGGCGGCCCGCCGTGGGCGCGGGGCGGGCCGGCGCGGTGGTGCCGGAGCGGGCCACCGGCATGGTGGAGGCAGGGCCCGCCGTGGTGGAACCCCCACGCCCCCGCCAACGACGACGAGGACGTACGCCGCGCGCGGTGGCCCTGGCGCTCGATGCTGCTGTTCACCGTGTTCGTGCTCGTGGGGTCCCACTTCGCGGCGCGTGAACAGGCCGGTGAGCGCGCCGATCTGGACGCCCTCGCCCTGGTGCTGATGGTCGGGGCGACGGGGCTCTTGCTGTGGCGACAGCGGTACCCGGTGCTCGTGACCTTCGGTACGGCGGCGGTCGCGATGATCTATGTGGGCGCCGGATATCCGTACGGGCCGATCTTCCTGGCCGTCGCCGTGGCCTGCTTCAGCGCGATCGTCTCCGGGCACCGCCGGGCGGCGTGGGCGGCGCTCGGCATGCTGTGGGTAGCGCGTCTGCTGGTGGGGCACTGGCTCTACCGCTGGCTGCCCCCGGAGCACGACGGGCCCGCCACGTGGGCACAGGAACTGGCCGTCCTCACCTGGACGGTGGCCATCCTCGCGATCTCCGAGCTCGCCCGCGTGCGCCGCGAGCAGTGGGACCATGAGCGTGCCGAACGCCGGCTGGCCGCCAAGCGGCGGGCCGACGAGGAGCGGCTTCGGATCGCCCGCGAACTGCACGACGTACTGGCCCACAGCATCTCCGTTATCAACGTCCAGGCGGGCGTGGGCCTGGCGCTGCTCGACTCCGACCCGGAGCAGGCCCGCACCGCGCTGACCACCATCAAGGCCGCGAGCAAGGAGGCGTTGGGCGAGGTGCGCCAGGTACTCGACACGCTTCGCACGCCCGGAGACGCGCCACGCGCCCCGGCTCCGGGACTCGACCGCCTCTCCGAGCTGGTCGAGCAGGCCGCGGGCGCCGGTCTCACCGTCGGCGTCGAGACGGAGGGACGGCCGGTTCCGCTGCCGCCCGGCACGGATCTCGCTGCGTTCCGCATCGTCCAGGAGGCGCTGACGAACGTCGTACGGCACTCGGGATCCCGGCACGCGCGCGTGCTCGTACGGTACGAGGGCCGGGCACTGCGGCTGCGCATCGACGACGACGGGCCCGCCACCGGAGCGGACGCCGGCGGCAGCGGCAACGGGCTCGCCGGGATGCGGGAGCGTGCGGCAGGTCTCGGTGGCACGATCGAGGCGGGCACGCGCCCCGACGGCGGTTTCCGGGTGTCCGCCTTCCTGCCGCTCAAGGAGGACCGGTGATCCGCGTACTGCTCGCCGACGACCAGTCACTGGTCAGGGCCGGCTTCAGGGCGCTGCTCGACGCGCAGCCGGACATCGAGGTGGCCGGGGAGGCGGCGGACGGCGAGGAGGCGCTGCGCATGGTGCGCGAGCTGCGCCCCGACGTGGTCCTCATGGACATCCGCATGCCTCTGGTCGACGGCCTCGCGTCGACCCGGCGCATCACCGGCGACCCGGACCTCGCTGCGGTGAAGGTGGTCATGCTCACCACCTTCGAGCTGGACGAGTACGTCTTCGAGGCGATCCGGGCCGGTGCTTCGGGCTTCCTGGTCAAGGACACCGAGCCCGAGGAACTGCTGCGCGCGGTCCGCGCGGTGGTGCACGGCGACGCGCTGCTGTCGCCGAGCGTGACGCGGCGGCTGATCGGGGAGTTCGCGGCCCGCTCCAAGGAACCAGCCGCCGCCGAGTCGCTGTCCCGGCTCACCGAGCGGGAACGGGAGGTGATGGCGCTGGTCGGCATCGGCCTGTCGAACGAGGAGATCGCCCGCCGTCTCGTCGTCAGCCCGCTCACCGCGAAGACCCATGTCAGCCGCACCATGGTCAAGCTGGGCGCCCGGGACCGCGCCCAACTCGTCGTACTCGCCTATGAGTCGGGGTTGGTCAGGCCGGGCTGGTTGGGCTGATCCAGCGGCACGTACAGCGCGTACGGCACACGGGTACGCGCGCGTGACCGGCGCACAGGGACGTTGAGCGCCGGGCACGCGCGCGTGCCGGTGGTTGCCGGTCTGCCGGTGGTTGTCAGTCGCGGACGGCGACGCGTTCCTCCGCCGCATCCCGCACCGCCTGTACGGAGCCGTCCTCCTGTACTGAGGTCTCCTCCTGTGCGGACTTCGCGACGAGCACCGTCTGCTGCGGGCGCCGCGCGCGGAGCCCCGTGAGCGTGATCAGCAGTCCGCCGAGTGCGATCGCCGTCACCACCATCAGGCCCGGGCGGAAGCTGTCCAGTACGGCCTGCGGGGACGAGCCCCCGTGGCCGTTCGCGGCCACCACGGCCGTCACCACGGCCAGGAAGATCGCGCCGCCCACCTGGACCGACGTGTTCAGCAGACCGGACACCATGCCCTGCTCGTCGTCGTCCACGCCGTTGGTGGCCTGGATGTTGAGCGACGGGAAGACCAGCGCGCACGCCGCGCCGAGCAGCAGCATCGACGGCAGGATCACCGCCGCGTACTGCGGCGTCAGGCTGATCCGCAAGAAGAGCGCGTAGCCGATGACCAGCAGCGTGAAGCCCGTGGCGATGACCCGCGGGGTGCCGAACCGGTCGACCACGGCGCCGATCTTCGTCGCCGACAGCGCGACCAGCGCACCGGCCGGCAGGAAGGCCAGCGCGGTCTGCAGCGCCGACCAGCCGAGCAGCGACTGCATGTAGAGGGTGACCAGGAACTGGAACCCGACGTACGAGCCGAAGAACGCCATCGCGCCCAACTGCGCCCTGATCTGGCTGCCCGAGCGCAGTACCCCGAGCCGGATCAGCGGGCTCGCGGTGCGCTGCTCGATCGCCACGAAGACGACGAGCAGTACGGCGACGGCGAGGAACGAGAGCAGGGTGCGGGCGGACGCCCAGCCCGCCTCCGGTGCCTGGACGACGGTGAAGACGAGCAGGAGCATCGACGCCGTGCCGACGATGGCGCCTGGTGCGTCGTAGCCGCCGTGCTTGCGCTCACGCTCGCTGTGCGGGATCAGCTTGAGCCCGGCAAGCAGGGCGACGACCGCGATGGGGGCGGGCAGCAGCATGGTCAGGCGCCAGCTCGCCTCCGTGAGAAGACCGGAGAGGACGAGGCCCATGGAGAAACCGGTCGCCGCGCAGGTCGTGTAGATCGAGAGGGCGCGGTTGCGCACCGGGCCCTCGGCGAACGTGGTGGTGATGATGGACAGTCCGGCGGGCGCCGTGAACGCGGCGCTCAGGCCCTTGATGAACCGGCTGGCGATCAGCAGCGGACCGGAGTCGACGAGCCCGCCGAGCAGCGAGGCCAATGCGAACACGCCCAGCGCGACGAGGAAGACGCGGCGCCGGCCCAGCAGGTCGGCGGTGCGTCCGCCGAGGAGCAGCAGTCCGCCGTATCCCAGGATGTAGCCACTGACGATCCACTGGAGGGTCGAGGTGGACAGATCGAGTTCGGAGCCGATGGACGGCAGGGCGACGCCGACCATCGAGACGTCGAGAGCGTCCAGGAACATCGCGGCGCAGAGCACCAGCAGGGTTCCCCACAGGCGTGGGGTCCAGCGCTCCTGTGCTGCGGAAGCGGTGAGCGGAGAGGTCATGCACAGAGACACTACATGCGCGTGCATCTGATGCAAGTGCATTTAATTCCGATGCAACAAACACGTTTCTTCTGCTACCGTGCGGTCATGGCGGCGAAGAAGGCCGAGCAGGGGCTCGTGGATCAGTGGCGGGACATCCTCGCCGTGCACGCACGCACCATGTGCGAACTCGACCGCGAACTGCATCAGTACGGCCTGGGCGCCAGCGACTTCGAGGTCCTCGACATACTCGCGGAGGGCGCTGCCGAGGACGGCGGCTGCTCGTACCGTGTGCAGGAGATCGCCGGGCGGGTCCATCTCAGCCAGAGCGCGCTGTCACGGCTCATCGGCCGGCTGGAGAAGGACGGCCTGGTCGAGCGGGGCATGTGCGTGGAGGACCGGCGCGGGGTGCGCGTCGCGCTGACCGAAAAGGGGCGCGACCTGCACGGGCGGGTGCGCCCGCTGCAGCGGGCGGTGCTGACGCGCATGCTGGCGGAGGGCCGGTCGGCCTGATCTCCGCCCGCTCAACGTCCGTCAGTTCCAGGGGAACGGCTGACGTCACTGCCAGGGGACGCCTGACGTCAGTTTCAGGTCACGCCTGACTTCTCCCGCCAAAGCGCCGCGACTGAGCTGTCGCCGGTGACGCGGGGGAACGGCAGCCGGTTCCACAGCGACAGATAGAGGCGCGCGGCAGGACCCGAGATCTCGCAGTCGGCTTCGCCTGTGTCGTCCCGCTCGGTCACCGGGGGCTCGGCCGAGAGCCGTACCGTCCACACCGCGTCTGTGTCGGTGGCCCGCACCCGCAGCACGCGCGGTTCGTCCGTGCGGACCTTGCTCTTGCGGCGGGCGTGGAAGCCGCGCAGCAGTTCGTCGATACCGTCCGTGGCGAAGTCGGCCCCGATCTCTGCGGGCGTCCCGCTCCGCGCCGCCTCCGCATCGAACCGGTGCACCGCCGTCTCGTGCGCCTGCCGCCGGGCCCAGAAGGCGAGCGGCGACGGCGCGGGCAGAAAGCTCCAGCAGGCCACATCGGGCGGGGCGGTCGAAAGCGTCTCGACCAGCGCACGGTGTCCCGCGCGGAACCATGCCAGCAGCTCGTCGCCGTCGAGATCCGGGAGACCGGCGTCGGGCTGGTACGAGATGTGCCCCTCGGCGACGAACGCCCCGGCCCAGCGGTGCACCATCCCTGTGTGCCGCAGCAGATCGCGCACCTCCCAGCCGGGGCAGGTCGGCACCTTGGCGTCGGGCCCGGCCTCTTCCGCGGCGGCGGCGAGCAGCCGGCCCTCCGCCTCCAGCGTCTTGATGTGCACGGAGGTCTCCATGCGGCGAGTGTGCCCGATGGAGTGCGGTCGAAGGGAACACTAGGGAGGGGCTGGGCCCGGCGGCCGTGCGTCGGGTCCGTCAGTCCTTGACCGCGCCCGCGGTGACCCCTGCGGCCACGTACCGCTGCGCGAGGACGAGGAGGACGGCGGCGGGGATGGAGGCGATGACAGCGGTGGCCATGATCGCGTTCCATTCCTGGTTGTTGTTGCCGATGTAGCGGTAGATGCCGAGGGTGATCGGGCGCAGCTCGCCGCCGCCGTCGAGGGTGTTGGCGAAGACGAAGTCGGACCAGGCCCACAGGAAGCTGAACAGCGACACGGTGACCACGGCGTTGCGGCTCACCGGCAGGATGACGGACCAGAAGGTGCGCCAGGTGCTCGCGCCGTCAATGCGGGCGGCGGCGGTGAGCTCGTCGGGGATGCCCGACATGAACGCCGTGAAGATCATGACGCCGAAGGGCACCGCGATGGTGGAGTCCGCGATGATCAGTCCCCACCAGGAGTTCAGCAGACCGGCGTTGAGGAAGATCCCGTAGAAGCCCATCGCCATGACGATGCCGGGGATCATCTGGGCGATCAGCAGGCCGAGGCTGAGGACGCCGCCGCCGCTCGGGCGGAGCTTGGCCAGCGAGTAGCCGGCCGGGGCGGCGAGAACGAGGGTGACCGCGACCGTGCCGAGGCCGATGAGCAGACTCGTGCCCAGGTACGGCAGCTGGTCGTTCAGGACGGCCCGGTAGCCCTCGAACGTGGGGTGCAGGGGCAGCAGGTCGGGCGGTGTCTTGCGCATGTCCTGCTGCGGGGTGAGGGACACGTTCAGCATCCAGTACACCGGGAACAGCATGAGCGCGGTCAGCACGACGCCGA
Source organism: Streptomyces sp. NPDC002896 (assembly GCF_040295225.1). Classification (NCBI taxonomy): domain Bacteria; kingdom Bacillati; phylum Actinomycetota; class Actinomycetes; order Kitasatosporales; family Streptomycetaceae; genus Streptomyces; species Streptomyces sp. NPDC002896. Next base: position 18,009 of record NZ_JBEOVA010000029.1, read on the forward strand.
TGGCGGTGTTGCGGCGCGAGCGCCGGGCGCCGGGCCGGTGAGAGGCCACGGGACGAGTGGAGGTCATGCTTCCTGCCTCCTCTGGACGCGGATGTAGAGCAGGCCGAAGACGAGGGCGATGAGGATGAGGATGTTGCCGACCGCTGCTCCCGGCCCGAACTTCGGGAGCAGCGTGCCGAATCCGAGCCGGTAGGACCACGTCGCCAGGGTCGACGAGGAGTCGCCCGGACCGCCCTTGGTCATGATCCAGATCAGGTCGAACACCTTCAGCGTGTACACCAGGCCAAGCAGCAGCGTGATCGCCGAGACCGGTCGCAGCAGCGGGAAGGTGACGCGGCGGAACTGCTGCCAGCCGCTCGCCCCGTCCAGCGCGGCGGCCTCGTACAGCTCCGCGGGGATGTTCTGCAGGCCGCTGTAGAGGATCACCAGGTTGAACGGGATGCCGATCCAGATGTTGGCGATGATGACCGAGGTCAGCGCCCAATGCGGCGAGGTGAGCCAGTCGACCGGCGATACGCCGACGACGTGGAGCGCGTAGTTGACCACGCCGGACTCGCTGTTCAGCATCCAGGACCAGGTCGACGCCGACACGATGAGCGGCAGCAGCCACGGGATGAGGAACAGCGCCCTGAGGGTCGCGGCCAGCCGGAAGTGCCGGTTGAAGAAGACCGCGAGGGCCAGGCCGGCCGCGTACTGGAACACGATCGACACGAAGGTGAAGACCATCGTGTTGCGCAGCGCGGGCCCGAACGTCGGATCGTTCAGCACCTGCGAGAAGTTGTCCCAGCCGGAGAACGGCGCGTCGCCCGCCACGAACGACCGGACGGTGTAGTTGCGCAGGCTCAGGTCGAGGTTGCGGTAGAGCGGATAGACGTAGAAGGCCGCCAGATAGGCGACGAGCGGGGCGACGAAGGCAAGCGCGGTCAGCTGGCTTCTGCGGCGCCGACGGCGTGACGCGGAGTCGCGCCGGCCGGCGGTGCCCGTCGTTCCGGACACGGCCGGGGACCGCTTCGGGCGGTCGACTCGGGCGATGGTCATGCGAACTCCTGGATGCGGGTGGCGGTGTCCGGAACGGCGGCTTGCGGCGGCGGCGCCGCGCCGCTGCCGCAAGCCGAAGGGCCTATCCCTTGCCGGCCGCCGTCTGCGCCTCGTCGAGAGCGGACTGCGGGCTCTTGCCACCGGACAGGGCCGCCTGCACCGCCGTCCACATCTGCTGCGAGATGGTGGGGTACTTCGTGCCCAGGCCGCCGCTGGTCCGGCCGCGCGCCGAGGCCACGGCCTCCACCCACGGCTTGAGCTTCGGGTTCGCCTTGACCTGCTCCTCCTGCACCGCTGTCGTGGGGGCCACGTACATAAGGGTGGTGTCCGTGGGCAGCAGGTTCTTGTCGCTGGTCAGGCAGGTGACGATCTTCTTGCTGACGTCGTAGCGCGAGGTGTCCTGCTGCACCGGGACCGTGACGAACTCGCCACCGGTCGGCACCGGCGCCGAACCGCCGTTCTGCGCGGGGATGTTGATGATCCCGTACGGGAAGCCGGCCTTCTCGGCGTTGCCCAGCTGCCAGGTCCCGTTCTCGCCGAAGGCGTAGTCGCCGGTGGCGAACTCCTGCCAGCTGGTGGTCTGCGTGTTCTGCAGGACGTCCTTGGGCGCGTACCCCTCGTCGACCCACTGCTTCCACAGCGACAGCGCGGCGACACCCTTGGCGGAGTTGAGCTTGGTGAGATCGCCGCCGGCGCCCCAGAACCACGGCAGGAACTGGAAACTGCCCTCCTCCGTGCCGATCGCGGAGAACGTGATGCCCTTCTTGCCCGCCGCCTTGACCTTCTTCAGGGCAGAGGTCAGCGACGTCCAGTCCTTGATCGATGCGGGGTCGACGCCCGCGGCCGACAGGACCTTCTTGTTGTAGTAGAGGGCGAGCGTGTTGGCGCCGATCGGTACGCCGTAGGACGTCCCGTCGAGCGTGCCCGCGCCGATGATGTTCTTCTGTATCGAGGCCGTTTCCAGGCCGAGGTCGCTCGTCTTGGTCAGGATCCCGGCCTCCACCAGCGTGGAGACGACCGGATTGTCGACGAGCATCACGTCGGGGGCGTTGCCCTGCTGCGCGGCCAGCAGCGCCTTGTTGCCCAGGTCCGTGGTGTCGTACCCGGTGCGCTTGAGCTTGACGCCGGCCTCGGTGCCGCACTTCGCGACACGCTTGCCCCAGTCGGAAGAGGCGTCGAACTGCGGGTACGGGTCCCAGAACGTGTACGTCGCGGACTTGCCGGAAGAGCCGGACGAGCCCGAACCGCCGCCACCGCAGGCGGTGAGCGAGGCGAGCGTGCCGGCGGCGACACAGGCAGCGAGGAGAGTACGGCGGGTGCTTCTCATCGGGGTGACCTCGTTGTCATCGGTGGGCTTGAGGGGTGACGGGCGGAGGGCGTGCGGGGGCCAGGCCCCCGGGAAGCCGTGGAGGGGGGAACCGGCCCGGGTTCAGGAGGTGGCGGGCCGGGTTCAGGAGGTGGGCAGCCAGACGCGCATGCTGCCGTCCTGGCGGTTGGCCCAGGCGTGGTACGGGATCGCGGTCAGTTCGACCGGCTCGCCGGCCGAGGACGTGGGGTCGGCTGTGCCGGCGGCGGGCTGGTAGGGCCACCAGCCGGCGTCGGGGATCCGGCGGTGGTGGCCGGCGGCCACGACGGTGGTGACGCCGCCGAGCAGGTCCGGGCGGTGCTTCACCACGAGCGGGCGTGTGGTGTCGATGACGATGTCGTCCAGTCCGCCGCCGGGGTGGTCGACCTGCTCCAGGCAGTACACCAGCGGCCCGCGCTCGATGGCCACGCAGCCGCGGACGGCGTCCACCCGGGGGTCGGCCGCGGTGAGCCGGGGTTCCAGACCGAGCTCCAGGACGACCTGGTCACCCGGCGCCCACTCCTGCTCCAGGCGCAGCCAGCCGTCCGTGACGGGGGCGTCGGTCTGGTCGTACGTCCGAGTGCCGCACCGCACGCGGTATTCGCTGCACCACTGCGGGATGCGCAGGGACAGGGTCCAGGGCCGGTCGGTCGGGGTCTCCTCGACGGTCAGGGTGATCGTGCCGTGCCAGGGGTAGTCGGTCTCGGCGGTCACGGTGACGGGGGTGCCGCCGAGATCCGCGCGGTATCGCCCGGTGACGTACTGGTGGATCTGCAGGCCCTGCCCGTCGGCGTCGGTCGAGGACAGGTAGTGCTCAAGGCCGGCCAGCAGACGCATGGCGTTCGGCGGGCAGCAGGCGCAGCGGAACCAGCGGGTGCGCCGGGCGGACTGGTCGCCGCCGGAGTCGGTGTGGCCGTCGCGGACCTGCAGCGGGTTGACGTAGAGCCAGCTCTCGCCGTCCAGGGAGACGCCCGCGAGGAAGCCGTTGTACAGAGTGCGTTCGATCAGGTCGCTGTAGCGGGCCTCGCCGGTGAGCAGGGCCATGCGCCAGCTCCACTGGACCGAGGCGATGGCCGCGCAGGTCTCGCAGTAGGCGCGTTCGTTGGGCAGCTCGAAGGGGTCGCCGAAGTCCTCCCTGTCGTGGTGGGCGCCGAGGCCGCCGGTCAGATGGGTCTTGGTGGCGGTCATCGCCTGCCACAACCGCTCGGTGGCCGCACGCAGTTCGGCGTCGCCGGTCTCTGTGGCCAGGTCCGTCGCGGCGGCCAGCAGGTAGAGCTGGCGTACGGCGTGTCCTTCGACCGTCGTCGCCTCGCGCAGCGGCACGCGGTCCTGGCAGTAGGCGGCGCCGCCGAGCAGGCCGTGGCCGTAACGGTCGACGAAGTAGCCCGCCAGGTCCAGGTAGCGTCGCTCGCCGGTCTCCCGGTACAGCTCGACCAGGGCTGTCTCGACCTCCGGGTGGCCGTCGATGCCGTCGATGGGCTTGCCGCTGCCGGGGGGACCGAAGACGGACTCGATCTGGTCGGCGAAGCGGCGCCCGACGTCGAGCAGTTGGTCGCGTCCGGTGGCCCGGTGGTGGGCCACAGCCGCCTGGATCAGGTGGCCCGCGCAGTACAGCTCGTGGCCCCAGCGCAGATCCTGGTAGCGCTCTCCGCCCTTGCGGATCTGGAACCAGGTGTTGAGGTAGCCGTCGGGCTGCTGGGCGCCGGCGACCAGGGAGATGATCCGGTCCACATCGGCGGCCAGCCGCTGGGTCTCAGGATCGCCCTGGCCGCCGTCTTCGTCCGCCCCCTGCTGGGCGAGCTGCCAGGAGGCGGCCTCCAGCCACTTGTAGACGTCGGAGTCCACGAACGGGAAGTCGCCCCGGTGCTCGCCCTGAGCGGTGCCCGCCACCAGGCGCAGGTTGTGCAGGTTTCCCGCGGACTCCAGCAGCCCGGGGCCCTGCGGGATGGAGGTGCGCGCGTTCACCTCGCGTCGGGTGTGCCAGAAGCCGGCGCGCACCTCGGCAGCGGCGGGACGCAGTGCGGCACGGGCGTCGGCGCCGAGGCGGACCGGGCCCGTGAGGGGCAGGGCGGAGCTTGTGCGGGGCATGACTCTCCGGGGAGATGAAGGGTGGGGGAAGCGGACGACGGGAGGGGCCTCCGCACGGGCGGTGGCCGGGGCCCGGGTACGTGCAGGTGGCGAACGCCCACGGTGCACGTCTGGGCAACCAATTGAGCAATCGTTTTCCTGATGGAAGAGTAGAGGGCAGGCGGAGGAGCCGGGTCAAGGGTCGCGCACCATATTTCTCCGTTTGCTCAAAGGCTGGCACGCGGCGTCGGCGACTGCGACCATGGGCGGCGCTGGTGCCGCCTAGGATGACGCCGGTGCCGTCGAGGTTGACGACTGAGAAAAGGATTGCCCGTGACCGAAGCCGCTCCCCGTCACCCCTCCGCAAGCCGGGCGAAGCTCGCCGACGTCGCCGCCCTGGCCGGCGTCAGCGTGGGCACGGCATCCAAGGCGCTGAGCGGCAGCGGCCGGATGCGGCCCGAGACCCGGCAGAGGGTGCTGGACGCCGTGGAGGCGCTCGGTTTCCGGCCCAACCAGCACGCGCAGAGCCTGCACACCGGCCGCAGTTGGACGGTCGGGCTGATGACGACGGACGGCATCGGCCGCTTCAGTACGCCCGTGCTCCTTGGCGCCGAGGACGCGCTCGGCGCCGGGAAGATCTCCGTGCTGCTGTGCGACACCCGGGGCGACTCCATCCGGGAGCAGCACCACCTGCGCAACCTCGTGGACCGCCGCGTCGACGGCATCATCGTCACCGGCCGCCGGACCGATCCGCGTCCTGCCCTCAAGGGCATCGAGCCCATCCCCACCGTCTACGCGCTCTCCCCGTCCACCGATCCAGCCGACATCTCGGTGGTCTCGGACGACCGCGGCGGCGCCCTCCTCGCCGTCGAGCACCTGCTGGCGACCGGCCGTACGCGGATCGCGCACATCACCGGCCCTGAACACCACGCGGCCGCCCGCGACCGAGCCCGCCACGCGGTCGGACTGCTGGAGCGCTCCTCGCTCGGTCTCGCCACCGGCCGGGTCCACTTCGGGGAGTGGAGCGAGGCATGGGGGCGGCGCGCCGCCGACGCGGTGCTGCGCACGGCGCCGGACACCGACGCCTTCTTCTGCGGCAACGACCAGATCGCCCGGGGCGTGGCGGACGCCCTGCGCGAGCGGGGCCTGGACGTGCCCGGCGAGATCGCCGTCGTGGGCTACGACAACTGGGACACCATGGCCCTGGCCTGCCGTCCGCCCCTCACCACGATCGACATGGACCTGACCGAGATCGGCCGGATCGCCGCCCTGAAGCTCCTTGAGGCCATCGACTCGGGTCCGGTCCCGGGGGTGCACACCGTTCCCTGCCGCTTGGTCGTCCGCGAGTCCACCTGAGCTGCGCGAAAAGGCGTGCTTGATGACGCTCGGAACTCGTCGATATCTTGCGGAAGCAATTCCTGTGCAGGATTCGCTGTGAGGGGGCCGACGGCGTGAGCCACGTCGAGAACGAGCTCAACAGCCAGCCCGAGTGCTGGCAGCGCGCCGCCGAACTGGCCGCCGGACAAGGCCCGGTGCTGCCGGCCCCGGGCGAGCGGGTAGCGATCGTCGGCTGCGGAACCTCGTGGTTCATGGCGCAGTCCGCTGCGGTGCTGCGCGAGCAGGCGGGCCAGGGCGAGACCGACGCCTTCGCCGCCTCCGAGTTCCCGGCCGGCCGCGCCCGCGCCTACGACAGGGTCGTCGCCCTGACGCGCTCAGGCACCACGACCGAGGTACTCGACCTCCTCGGGCAGCTACGGGGATCCACCCGTACGACCGCGATCACCGCGGACCCCCGGACGCCCGTGATGCAGGCCGCCGACGACGTCGTCGTACTCGACTTCGCCGACGAACAGTCCGTCGTGCAGACCCGGTTCGCCACCACCGCGCTCACGCTGCTGCGCGCCCACCTTGGCCTGCACACCGAAGCCGTGGTCGACGACGCGCGCACCGCGCTCGCCGAGCCGCTTCCCGAAGGACTCGTCGACTGCACGCAGTTCACCTTCCTCGGGCGCGGCTGGACCGTCGGGCTCGCCCTGGAAGCCGGCCTCAAGATGCGCGAGGCGTCACTGTCGTGGACCGAGGCCTACCCGGCCATGGAATACCGGCACGGCCCTATCGCCATCACCACCAAGGGCACCGCGACCTGGATGCTCGGCGAGGCACCCGAAGGCCTCGAAGAACAGGTACGCGCCACCGGCGGGATGTGGGTGGCGGGCGGCCTCGACCCGCTCGCCGAGCTGGTACGCGCCCAGCGGCTCGCCGTCGCGGTCGCGTCCGCCCGCGGTCTCGACCCGGACCGGCCGCGCCACCTGACCCGCTCGGTGATCCTCACCCCTTCCTGACAGCCGCGACCGCCAACGCACCAGAGCCACAAGGACCTGAGAGGAGCGAGCAGCCATTCCCCTTGCCGCAACAGGCGAGCTGGTCGCGTCGGCGTCCGCCGCGCACACCGCCGTCGCCGCGTTCAACGCCATCACGCTCGAACACGTCGAAGCCGTCATCGCCGGCGCCGAAGCCGTGCAGGCGCCCGTCGTCCTGCAGATCAGCGAGAACGCCGTCAAGTTCCGCCAGGGACACGTGCTTCCACTGGCCCGGGCCGCGACCGCCGCCGCCGAGCGCTCGACGGTCCCCGTGGCGCTCCACCTCGACCACGTCCAGAGCGACGACCTGTTGCGGCAGGCCCCCGGCGCCGGTTTCAGCTCCGTGATGTACGACGCTGCGAGCCTGCCGTACGAGGAGAACCTGGCCGCGACCCGTGCCGCCGCCGACTGGGGCCATGCGCACGGGCTGTGGGTCGAGGCGGAGTTGGGCGAGGTGGGCGGCAAGGACGGCTGGGCGTCGCTCGACGCCCACGCCCCCGGAGCCCGTACGGACCCTGCCGAGGCCCGGGCGTTCGTGGCCGACTCCGGCGTCGACGCGCTCGCCGTCGCCATCGGAAGCTCGCACGCCATGACCACTCGCACCGCGACCCTCGACCACGACCTGCTGAAGCGCCTCGCCGCGTCCGCGGGCGTGCCGCTCGTCCTGCACGGCTCCTCCGGAGTGCGGGCCGAGGAACTGTCGGCGGCCGTTGCCGACGGCATCGCGAAGGTCAATGTGGGCACCGCGCTGAATCTCACGATGACCAGGGCCATCCGCGAGTACCTCGCCCTCCACCCCGACGTGGTGGATTCGCGGAAATATCTGAGCGTGGCACGTGAGGCGATGGTACGCACCGTGACGGAACTGATCACCGTGGTACGCGGCGGTTCCGGGTACTAGCCGGGCGGAACACCGGACCGAGGCAGCCGATCGGGACAGCTATCGGGACCGGACCCCGCGCGGTGACATGATGGCTGGTGATGAGCGGTGAGCTGTTTCCCCGGACGCGCTCCGAGGTGGCCCCGGGTGCCGTGCACATCCCGGACTGGCTGTCTCCGGAGCGCCAGCGCGAGCTGCTCGAGGCCTGCCGCGAGTGGGCGCGCCCGCCCGCGGGGCTGCGCACCGTGCGCACTCCGGGCGGCGGCACGATGAGCGCCCGGCAGGTGTGCCTGGGCTGGCACTGGTACCCGTACGGCTATGCCCGCACCGTCACGGACGGGGACGGAGCGCCCGTGAAACCGTTCCCGCAATGGCTCGGCGACCTCGCCCGCCAGGGCGTGAAGGAGGCCCTCGGCGTCGCCGAGTGCACCTCGCCCTACGACATCGCGCTGATCAACTTCTACGACGAGGGCGCGCGGATGGGAATGCACCGGGACAGCGACGAGGACGCCGACGACCCGGTGGTGTCCCTGAGCCTCGGCGATTGCTGCGTCTTCCGGTTGGGCAACGCGGAGTCGCGAGGGCGGCCGTACACGGACGTCGAGCTGCGCAGCGGGGACCTGTTCGTCTTCGGCGGGCCCGCGCGCCTCGCGTACCACGGAGTGCCGCGGGTCGAGGCCGGCAGCGGGCCCCCGGAACTCGGGCTGTGCGGGCGGCTCAACATCACGCTGAGGGTGAGCGGGCTGCGGATTCCGGCGGAGTGACCGTCCTGTTTCGAGAGGATGGCCGCGGCGCCCGATGGCCGCTGCATCCGCTGATCATGGGAGACTCGCCCTCATGAACGGCAACGAGGCCCATCCAGTGGCGGGAGAAACGTCTACGCGCAACAGGCTGGAGCGAGGACGCGGCGCGCTCGGTCCCGCGTTGGAACTCGTCCACACCGGCCGTGCCCCGACCCGTGCCGTGCTCACCGCCGAACTCGGGGTCACCCGCGCCACGGCAGGGGCGGTCGCCGCGGAACTCGAAGCCCTCGGCCTGATCCGCGTCGACGTCCGCCCCACCGCGGCCACCGGATCGCAGGGAAGGCCCTCGCACCGGCTGGAGATCGCCGAAGAGGGGCCCGTCGCGCTCGCCGCGCAGGTGCACGCCGACGGGTTCCGGGCGGCGCTCGTCGGGCTGGGCGGCCGTATCGTCGCCACCGCGCCGGGCGCTGAGATCATCGGCCCGGACCCGGCGAAGGTACTCGGCTCCGTCGTCGAAGCGGGCGCTCAGCTCCTGCGCGAGACTGGACGACGCTGCGTCGGCTCCGGGCTCGCCGTGCCGTCCGCCGTCGCCGAACCCGAGGGCACAGCGCTCAACCCGCTGCACCTCGCCTGGCCCGCAGGCTCCCCGGTCCGCGAGATCTTCGCCGCGAAGATCCACGAAGCAGGCATCCCCGGGCCGGTGTTCGCCGGGAACGACGTCAACCTCGCCGCCCTCGCCGAGCACCGGCACGGGGCCGGCCGAGGTGCCCGCGACCTGCTGTGCGTGGCCACCGGGCACCGCGGCGTCGGCGGCGCGCTCGTCCTCGACGGACGCCTGCACACCGGCAGTTCGGGCCTCGCCCTGGAGGTCGGCCATCTGACCGTGAACCCCGAGGGCCGCCCCTGCCACTGCGGAAGCCGCGGCTGCCTCGACGTCGAGGCCGACCCGCTCGCCTTCCTCAATGCGGCGGGCCGCACCCCCGGCCCCGAGGTGTCGCTGCTGCAGCAGTCCCTCGACCTGATCCGCACGCAGTACACCGACCTGACGGTCCGCATGGCCACGGAGGCGCTGATCGACCGGCTCGGCCTGGGACTCGCGGGCCTGGTGAACATCCTCAACCCGGACCGCATCATCCTCGGCGGCCTGCATCGCGCCCTGCTCGACGCGGACCCGGAGCGCCTGCGCGCCGTGGTGGCCGACCGCAGCCTGTGGGGCCGCAGCGGCGGCGTACCGATCCTGGCGTGCACGCTGGACCACAACAGCCTGGTGGGGGCGGCCGAGTTGGCGTGGCAGCCGGTGCTCGACGATCCGTTGGCGGCGCTGGGGCACGGCTGAGGCGTTCCGGCCGTCGAGGAGGGTGCAGACCGTCCTCACCACAGTCGTCCGCGCGGCAGCCGATCCAGCTCCGGCGCGGAGAGGTGCAGCACCTGGAACACGTCGCCGAGCGCCTTCGGCGTGTCGTGCTCCCAGAGCGAGAAGTGCACCAGTTCCCAGTGGCGCGGATCGACGGCCGCCGCCGCGCACACGGCGCCGTCCAGCCCGGCCAGCCGCTCGGTTTCCCGTACGGCCTCGTCGATCAGGCCGGAGAGCGGTTCCGTGTCGGGCAGGTGCTGCCGGCGGCGTACGGCGTACCGCGCGGCGGAGCCGGCGGCCGATCCCGGCTCGTACGCGAGACCGGTCCAGTGCTGCACCACGGGGCGGCCGAAGTCGTCGACGAGGCCCTGGAATCCGGGTCCCCAGAGGAAGGAGTTCATGCCTTCGGGGGAGTTCCACAGGTAGAACGGCGCGTACTGGTTGACCGGCGAGCCGTCGACCCCGCGCTCACGCATCAGAAACGCCTTAAGGCCCAGGCCGGGGTAGTCGTCCATGAGCGGGCCCTTGCCGGTCCCGCGGATGCGGATGATGTCCATGTCGTAGTCGGCGGGCAGGGTGAGCTCGTACTGCATGGCGTGCATCGTGTGCCTCCTCGGCGGCCGCTTGAACTCGTCTACGTGGTGGGGGAGCCGGCCGCGAGCAGGGAGAGCAGCCCCTGGACGCCCGCGTCGAACGCGGCGGGTGAGCCGGACGCGCGTGCGAGGACGTAGCCGCCCTGCACCGTCGCCACGATCGTCGCGGCGATCGCCTCAGGGTCGAGCGAGGGCGCGAACTCGCCCCGTTCCCTGCCCTCTTCGACGATCCCGGCCAGCCGTGCGCGCAGCCAGTCGAGCGTCTCGTCGACGGGCGCGCGCAGTTCCTCGCTGGCGATCACGTCCGGGTCCATCGTCAGCCGCCCGACGGGGCAGCCGCGCAGGACATCGCGCTCGCGCCGTAGATACGCCTCGATGCGCTCGTACGCCGAACCCGGAGCGCTCAGTACGCCCTCGGCGGTAGCCCGCATCTCGTCGGCGGTGCGCCGGATCGCGGCGAGGGCCAGGTCCGGCTTGCCCTTGAAGTGGTGGTACATGCTGCCCTGGCCGGCCTCCGCGTGCTGCTGGATGGCCTTCGGGCTGGTCCCCACATAGCCGCGCTCCCACAGCAGTTCGCGGGTGGACTCGATCAGCCGGTCCTGAGTGTTCATGCCGTCACTGTACATACTAGTAGGTACAGAAGGAAGCCGTTCGGTGGACGCCAGGGGGAGCAGCGGCCCGAGCCCTGTGTACTCCCGGAGAGGTACGCGCACTGCCGCTGGCCGTACGACGACCTGATGCCCCTTCCGGAGGGAGTCTCGAAGCATCACAGCGACAGCTCACACAGCGACAGCTTCGCTACCGAGGAGATGAGTTCGAATGCAGACCCTGGCGCACTGGGACGGCGGGCCAGGCCCGTGGATCCTGTTCTTCCCGCTGATCTGGGCGGCCGTCGTGATCGGCGTGGTCACCGTCCTGCGCCGCACCGTGTGGCGCGGCCGCCGCGGCCCGTGGCGGCCCATGGACGGACGCGGCCCGTGGGCTCCCGCCGGTCCCGCCGACGACAACTCGCCCATCGCCCTGCTGGGCCGCCGCTTCGCCTCCGGCGAGATCGACGAGGACGAGTACTGGCGCCGTCTGTCGGTCCTGGACGAGCAGTTCGGGCGCACCAGCGGCGGCAAGGGCGGTGCGGCATGACGACCACCGTGACCGATACGCGGACCGCTGCCCAGGTCGTCGACGCCGTGAAGGTGTACGGCTCCGGGGACACCGCCGTGAGGGCCCTGGACGGGGTGAGCGTCGGTTTTCCGGCCGGGCGCTTCACCGCGATCATGGGGCCCTCCGGCTCCGGCAAGTCCACGCTCATGCACTGCGCGGCCGGGCTCGACACGCTCACCTCCGGCTCGGCCTTCATCGGCGACACGGAGCTGAGCACGCTCGACGACCGCCGTCTGACGCTGCTGCGCCGGGACCGGATCGGCTTTGTGTTCCAGGCGTTCAACCTGGTGCCGACGCTGACGGTCGCCGAGAACATCACGCTGCCGATGGACCTCGCGGGCAGGAGGGCGGACCAGCGCGACGAGGAGTGGATCGACGCGCTCGTCGACGTCGTCGGGCTGCGCGACCGGCTGCACCACCGGCCTACCGAGCTCTCCGGCGGACAACAGCAACGCGTCGCCGTCGCACGCGCGTTCGCCGGGCAGCCCGACGTGGTCTTCGCCGACGAACCGACCGGCAACCTCGACTCGCGCTCCGGCGAGGAGGTGCTCGGCCTCCTCGGGCGCGCGGTACGCCTGATGGACCGTACGGTCGTGATGGTCACCCACGACCCGGTGGCCGCCGCGCACGCCGACGAGGTCGTCTTCCTGGCCGACGGCCGCCTTGTCGACCGTATGGAGGACCCCACTCCGGACAGGGTCCTCGACCGGATGAAGGCCTTCGATGCCAAGCCGTTCGGCGCCAAGCCCTTCGATGCAGAGGCACCCGACGCGAGCGGCTCCCGGGAAGGGGTGCCGTCATGAGTGCCACGTCCGCGGCGGTGCGGATCAGCCTGTCGTCGCTGCGCGCCCACAAGCGGCGCTTCGCCGGGACCTTCTTCGCCGTGCTGCTCGGTGTCGCCTTTCTGACGGGCACGCTCGTGATGGGCGACACCTTGCGCGCCAGCTTCGACACGATGTTCGGTAACGCCGCGAGCGGCACAGACGCCGTCGTCCGCAGTGCCGACACCATCACCGCACCCGGCGAGCGCCAGGGCGTGCGCCGGCCGGTCGACACCTCGCTCGTCGCAAAGGTGGAGAAGACGCACGGTGTCGCGGCCGCCGTGGCCAATATTCAGGGTGCAGGTCAGCTCGTCGGCTCCGACGGCGAGCCGATCGGCGGTCAGGGTCCGCCCACCCTCGCGGGCAACTGGATCGACGACCCGAAGCTCAACTCGTACCAACTCGCCGAAGGACGCGCCCCGTCGAAGCCCGGCGAGGTCGTCGTCAACCGCGGCGCCGCCAAGGCGGGCGACCTGAAGATCGGCGACACGACGACCCTGCGCACCCCCGACCCCGTTCAGGTGAAGATCGTCGGCCTGGCGACCTTCGGCGGCGCGGACGGCATGGGGCAGGTCACCTTCACTGGTATGACCCAGGCCGACGCGGAGAAGTACCTGACGCCGAAGCCCGGCGAGGCCGCGAGCATCCTGGTGCGGGCCGGACCCGGCACCAGCCAGCAGAAGCTGGTCGACGCCCTCACCCCCGTACTCCCCGACGGAGTCGAGGCCATCACGGGACAGGAGTCGGCCCAGGAGAACACGGACATGGTCTCCGGGCAGTTCCTGACCCTCTTCACGACCTTCCTGCTGGTGTTCTCGGGCATCGCGCTGCTGGTTGCGACCTTCTCCATCCACAACACCTTCGCGATCGTCGTCGCCCAGCGCACCCGCGAGAACGCGCTGCTGCGCGCCCTCGGTGCCGCGCGCCGCCAGGTCACCGTCTCGACGCTCGCCGAGGCGACGGCCGTGGCCGTCGTCGCGTCCGCCGCCGGGCTTGCGGGCGGCATCGGCATCGCCGCCGGTCTGCAGGCACTGTTCCCCGCCCTCGGATTCCCGTTCCCGGACGGATCCTTGGTGATCAGCGGCCTGTCCATGCTGCTGCCGCTCGCGGTGGGCATCGTGGTCTGCCTCGGCTCGGCCGTGCTGCCCGCCGTGCGCGCGGGACGCACCGCGCCACTCGCCGCGCTGCGCGAGACCGCCGTCGACCACTCCGGGGCCTCGCACGGACGGGCCATCGCCGGTACGGGCATCGCACTGGCCGCTGTCGCCCTCACCCTGATCGGGGTGCTGGCCTCGCAGTCCCTGTGGCTCGCCGGTTCGGGCGCAGTCCTGGCGCTCGCCGCGTTCGTGGTCCTCGGGCCTGTTGCGTCCTCGGCGGCGGTACGCATCCTCGGCGGCCCCCTCGACCGGTTGCGCGGCGTACCGGGGCGCCTCGCCAGGCGCAACGCGCTGCGCAGCCCCAAGCGGACCGCCGCCACCGCGAGCGCCCTGATGATCGGCGTCGCGGTCGTCTCGCTGTTCACCGTCTTCGGCGCCTCGCTGAAGGCGACCATGGACCAGACGGTGTCCCGCTCCTTCGCGGGCGACGTGGCCGTCAGTATGCCCTCGTTCGGTGCGGGCGGCAGCGGACTCAGCCCCAAGCTGGCCCCGGCGATCGCGAAGGAGCCGCAGGTGGCCACGGCGGTCGGACTCGGCCGAGGCGTCGCCGAGGTCGACGGACAGGGCCGCGCGCTCACCGTCACCGACCCGGTCGCACTCGGCAAGCTCTTCGACCTCGGCACGGTCCACGGTTCGCTGGCTGGACTCGGTACGGACGGCATCGCCGTCACCGAGAAGGAGGCCGACAAGCAGCATCTGGGGCTGGGGGATACGGCCGAACTCACCTTCACCGACGGCAAGAAGCAGACGTTCACCGTCCGTGCCGTCTACGGTCAGTCGGAGCTCGCCGGCGACTACGTCATCACCCGCCAGGCCTGGGCGCCGCACCGCGCACAGGACTCCGACACTCTCGTCGCCGTCTCCTTCAAGGACGGCGTGAGCAAGGCCGAGGGCACGGCCGCGGTGAAGAAGGTCGCCGCGGAGTACGGGAGTCCCGAGGTGCAGACCCGTGACGAGTACGCGCAGTCGTCGGCCGGCGGCATCGACATGATGCTCACCCTGGTCTACGCACTGCTCGCCCTCGCCGTACTCATCGCACTGCTCGGCATCGCCAACACCCTCACGCTCGCCCTCCACGAGCGCACCCGCGAACTCGGACTGCTGCGGGCCGTGGGGCAGACCCGGGCGCAGCTGCGCGCCATGGTCCGCTGGGAGTCGGTGCTCGTCGCCGCCTTCGGCACGGTGGGCGGACTGGCGCTCGGCGGCTTCCTCGGCTGGGTCCTCGTCGAGTCGTCCGACGGGGCGAGCGACAGCACGTTCGCCTTCGCCGTGCCGCCGCTGCAGCTGGCCATCGTGGCACTGGTGGGGATCGGCGCCGGAGCCCTCGCGGGCCTGCGCCCGGCGCGCCGTGCGGCACGGCTGGATGTGTTGAGGGCCATCGCCACGGAGTGACGGCGCCGCCCGCCGTCCGGCAAGGCCGGTGGCATCGGTCGGCCGACAACCTTGCATCCGGGTATCACCGCCCGGCCGGCCGACACCTCGCACCGGTGCGACCGCTCGGCCAAGCGACAGCCCCGCGCCCGGGTCACCGCCCGGTCAGCCGACAGCGGCCGACCGGGCGGGAGCGTGTTCCGGCACGCGTTCCTCGTCGGGCACCGGCTCCAGGTCCGTCAACAACGGATCTGCAGTGGTGGCTCCGTACAGGGGAGAGGCGGGCACCAGCACCGAAGGGCTGGACGGGGCAGAGGCGGGAAGCGTGAACCACACGACCTTCCCGTGCTCGCCGTGCGGGCGAGCGCCCCAGGTCTCGCTCACCGCGGCGACCATGGCGAGGCCGCGGCCGCTGGTGGCGAAGGACTCCGCGTCATGGATCTGCGGGAGTCTCGGATCATGGTCATGGACGGAGACGGTGAGGCGGTCGAGCAGGAGCTCGAGCTCCACGGTGCACATCTTGTCCGGCTGTGCATGCCGGTGGACGTTGGTCAGCAGCTCGGTCACACCGAGCGCCGCCCGGTCGATCAGGGCGTCCAGATGCCAGTAGCGCAACTGCGCCGAGACGATTCTGCGGACCTGGCCGATCCGCGACGGCAGGGCCTGGAGCTCCACCGTGCAGTGCCTGCTTGGCTGGCTGATCACGGCTGCGACTCCCCGAATTGAGGTCCGGAAGAAGACGAAGAACGGATCCAGCAAGGCGGCTGCGGAGCACGGTCGCCTGCTGCGTTGCCGACGGCTGGTTCGGAGCGTAGTCGCCGGTAAACCCTGAGTAAGTGTTGAGACTGAGACCAGAGTGACTCAGGGGGTGCCTGTGTGCAACTTGCGCCGTGCCCGCCCGCTTGGGCGACTACGCCCGGCCACCTCCGGCCCTGCGTACCGCCTCGATGAACCGGCGTGCGGAGGGTGGCCCGCCCTTGCCGGGGGCCGGGTCGTCCTCGGCGAGCGTCAGGTGGTAACGCGTGCCGTTGACCTCGGCCAGCGCGCGGTCCTCGTCGCCCAGCCAGGGCTTGCCGGCGCGCACGGCCTGCACCGGTGCGCTGTCGATCTCGCTGCCGTAGCTGGTGAGCAACTCCAGCCTGCCGTCGGTGATCCGGATCTGCCCCGCCCGCGTGAGCGAGCGCAGCCCCTTGCCGATCCGCACGCCCGTGGCCGTGAACTCGGGCTCTGCCATGCTCCCCGCCCCCTCGTGTGCTTCGGCCGTGTCGACCCGTGCTGCCGTGCAGTCTGCACGCGCCTGTCGCCTGGCACCAGTGCGCTCGGCGACACGGAGTCCTCCGCCGGGAGCACTCCGCGGATGCGCCCCCGCTGCCTGCGGGCTGTCCGTGAGGCCGTCCGTGAGCCCTTCCATGCAGGTGTCCGGCATGCCGCTCCCAGCCGTTCCCAGGCCTTCCTTTGGGCCGCTCAAAGATGCGTTTATGCAGGTGAGAAGCGTGCGGAAGGTGCTTATGATCGAACCGTGCAGCCGGCGCGAAACCGGGGTCGGCACGATGTGAAGGAGCCCCGCGGTGAGCACCACCCAGCAGGACCTGACGGGCAGCCCGCGCGCCACACTCGACGTGGACCGCAGTGACGCTGCGTACCGCACTTGGCTGAAAGAGGCCGTCCGTAAGGTGCAGGCGGACGCCAACCGGTCGGCGGACACGCACCTGTTGCGCTTCCCGCTGCCCGAGCAGTGGGGCATCGACCTGTATCTCAAGGACGAGTCCACGCATCCCACGGGAAGCCTCAAGCACCGCCTCGCGCGCTCGCTGTTCCTGTACGGTCTGTGCAACGGCTGGATCCGGCCGGACCGCCCGGTCATCGAGGCGTCCAGCGGCTCGACCGCGGTCTCCGAGGCCTACTTCGCAAAGCTGATCGGCGTCCCCTTCATCGCGGTGATGCCGCGCACGACGAGCGCCGAGAAGTGCCGGCTGATCGAGTTCCACGGCGGTCGGTGCCACTTCGTCGACGACCCCCGGACGATGTACGAGGAGTCGGCCGCCCTCGCGGTGGAGACCGGCGGCCACTACATGGACCAGTTCACCTACGCTGAGCGGGCCACGGACTGGCGCGGCAACAACAACATCGCCGAATCGATCTACCGTCAGCTGCGGTTGGAGCGGTATCCGGAGCCGGCATGGGTCGTCGCCACCGCAGGCACCGGCGGCACCTCCGCGACCCTCGCGCGCTACGTCCACTACATGCAGTACGACACCCGCATCTGCGTCGCCGACCCGGAGAACTCCTGCTTCTTCGAGGGCTGGACGACCGGTGAAACGGACGTCACCTGCGACTCCGGATCCCGGATAGAGGGCATCGGCAGGCCCCGTATGGAGCCGAGCTTCGTGCCCGGTGCCATCGACCGGATGATGAAGGTGCCGGACGCGGCCAGCGTCGCCGCCGTCCGTGCGCTGGAACGTGCGATCGGCCGCAAGGCCGGCGGCTCGACGGGCACCGGCCTGTGGAGCGCGCTGAAGATCGTGTCCGAGATGGTGGCGGAGGGCCGCACCGGCAGCGTCGTCACACTGCTGTGCGACCCCGGCGACCGCTATCTCGACAAGTACTACTCGGACGCCTGGCTGGCCGGGCAGGGCCTGGACATCGCCCCGTATGTGACGGCGATCGAGTCGCTGCTCGAGACGGGAGTCTGGCCGGACTGACCGGCGCTGCGGTGCCCGTGATCGCCGCGACCTGCGGTTTATATGGCTTCGAGTGGACGTGGCCCGGGCGCATACGCATCCCTCCGCACTCTTCTGTTACGGCAGGCACTCTTGACAGCGTGCGTGGTGCTTCGCGACGTTTGAGCCCGGGGCAGGACGCGTTCAGCGCGTCATGGGGGGAAACAGGGGGAGCGGTCGCCCATGCGCATCACGATCCACAGACCGGAGGAGCTGAGCACGTCGCTTCGCCGGGCCTGGCACCGGGCGATGGACGAGTCGCCCGACTACGCCAACCCCTTCCTGGCGCCGGAGTTCGCGGCCGGGATCGGCAGGTACCGCGCTGGCGCGCACGTGGCGGTCTTGTACGAGGGCGGAGAGCCCGTGGGCTTCTTCCCGTACGAGCGCAACTCCTTCGGCGTCGGCCGGGCCATCGGTCTCGGCCTCTCCGACTGCCAGGGCCTCGTGCACCGCCCCGGGGTCACCTGGGACACCCAGGAACTGCTGCGGGCCTGCGGGTTGTCCGTCTTCGAGTTCGACCACCTCGTCGAGGAGCAGAAACCCTTCGGCAGGTACGTCACGGGGACGTTCGCCTCCCCGGTGATCGACCTGAAGGACGGCGACGACGGCAGCTACACGGAGTGGCTGCGTGGCGCGTACCCGGGGCTGGCCAAGACGACGCTGAAGAAGGAGCGCCGCCTGGGGCGCGACCTGGGCGAGATGCGGTTCGTCTTCGACGAGCGCGACCCGCGGGTGCTGCACACGCTCATGCAGTGGAAGTCCGCCCAGTACCGCAGGACGGGACGGATGGACCGGTTCGCGCGGCCGTGGATCGTGGATCTGGTGAACCACCTGTTCCACGTCCGCGAGGAGCAATTCACCGGGGTGCTGTCCGTGGTGTACGCCGGCGAACGGCCGGTGGCCGCGCACTTCGGCCCGACCTCGCGCACGGTTTTCGCGCCCTGGTTCACCGCGTACGACCCCGAGCTCCGCTACTACTCGCCCGGGCTGATCATGCACCTGCGGATGGCCGAGGCCGCGGGCCGGCAGGGCGTGCGGGTCATGGATCTGGGACGCGGCGACAAGGAGTGGAAGGACTGGCTCAAGACCCGCGAGTTGCGCGTGGGCGAAGGGTTCGCGACCCGCCCTCACCCGGTGGCGGCGGCGCACCGGCTGTGGCGCAGGCCGGTGCGCGGGCTGAGGAACACGGTCCTGGCCCATCCCACGCTGCGCGAGCCCGCCGACCGGCTGCTGAAGACGGTCGGCACGCTGCGTACCTCGGGTCGGGCGGACTCCGGCGGAACGGGGTCCCGCGCCAGCTGAGCAGGCGCAGCGGACTCACCCGACTCAGCGATTCAGCAGACTCAGCCGACTCAGACGAGTCGGGCGACTCCTCGACGGCCCTTCTAAGGAAGAGGTGACGATGTCGTACGGATCGCGGCTGGCCGCGATGATGACACGGCGACTGGGACGCGAATGCGTCTACACGCCCTCGGCACGGCTCGCCCTGTACCTGGCGCTGCGGCGCTGGTGCCGACCGGGTGCACGGGTGCTGATGTCGCCGGTGACCGACGACGTGATCCTCTTCGTCGTCCTCGCGGCGGGACTGCGCCCCGTGCACGCCCCCGTGTCCGTATGGGACGGCAACATCGACCCGGCCGCCGTACCGGAGTCCACCTGGCGGAGCGTGGACGCCGTCCTGACCAGCAACCTGTACGGGGTTCCCGACCGAGTCGTAGAACTGCGGCGTCGCTGCGAGGAGTTGGGCATCCCCCTGATCGAGGACGCGGCCCACGCGATCGGCACGCACGTGGACGGGCAGCCGATCGGGACGTTCGGGACGGCGGCGGCATTCAGCCTGTCCAAGCACGTGGCGGCGATGGCCGGCGGTTTCCTCGCCGTCGAGGACGCGCGCACCCGACGGGAACTGGAGTCGCTGCGCGACGAACTCCTGGTCCCGCGCCGCCTCCGGGGCGACCTGGCCGCGACGCTGCGGCCGCTGGCGCGTTCAGCCGTACGCACCCTCCACCTGGTGCGTCCCGTGTGGCGGACGATGCAGCGCCTCGGGATGCTGGAACGCGACGACTACCGCATGCCCCTGAACGCGCCGCGGCTGACCGGCTGTGCGCGCGAGGCCCCGAGCCTGTCGGCGTACGAGCCGTGGGTCCGCGTCGACCTGCACGACTTCCGGTCGCGCCACGGGGCCCTGGTCCGCGGGCAGTTGGAGCTGCGGATGGCTGCGCTCGACGGCGACCTCGCCCGGCGCAGGGCCGGTGTCTCGCTGCTGTCGGATACCGCCTGGGCCTCCCCGGCACTCCACGACCGGGCGGCGCAGGGCGGCCGCCCCCTCCCCCTCTTCCGGGTTCCGCTCCTGGTCCACGACCGCGACGCCCTCATAGAACGCCTGGTGAGACACGGTGTGGTCTCCGGGTACGTCTACGATCCCCCGCTCGACGACTACGCGGGCGCGGAGTTCGTCGAACCGTCCCCCGACCCGTCGGCCGCCCGCTGGTTCGCCTCACACGTGCTTCCGGCCGATCCACTCGTGGCCCGCACGGTCAGCAACGCCCTGACGAAGGAACGGGCGACGACCGCTCGCCCCTCGGCCCCGACCCCCATCCCGGACACCACGCCACCGGCACCCTTGGGCCAGTGAGACGAGTCGGCAGACCGGCACGCGGCTGGTGACACGTACCCGCCCCTAGCTCGTGGTGCGGGTGATCAGGTGTTCGCAGATGCCAGCCGCCGGTCGAGTGCCGTGACCGCGTCACGGAAGGCGCGCGCGAGTCCCGGTCGCCCCAGCCTCAGGGCGAACCGGAAGAGCGCGTTGCCGTCCGCGGCGAACGTCCACTGCACACGCGTGCCGGTCCCGGCCGGAGCCAGCCGCCACTCCTCGAGCAGGGCACGCACCCCGGGCGCGTTCGTCTCGTCGACCCGGTACGCGTACACCTCCGGCGCCTTCGCCGTTACGACCGTCTCCTGGAAGCGCGTACCGCCCTTGAGCCGGACCTCCCGTCCCGTACCGTCATCGGTCGGCCGGGCGTGCGTGACCGCCGTGAACCACTCGGGCCAGCCCGCGACGTCCTCGGCGAGTGCGCGGAACACCACGTCCGGCGGCGCGGAGATCTCGCGGGCGAACACCAGACGCAGCGGAGCGGACTCGGTGAACTCGAGTCCCACGGCGGTGAGGCGGCGTGCCATGAAACGAACCCCCAAGCGGAGACGGAGCCCCGGCGGAAGCCGATCGGCCCGTCGTATGCGGGCGGTCGGCAGGGCTGGGTCACCATAGCTGGCGGAACGTCAGATGTCTGCAGTAATCCTCAGAGGTATGCGGTTCTCAGTGCCCCACGAATCGGTAGCTCTCGTAGGCCCGCAGTTCTCAGAGATCCGGACGTCCCGGAGGCCCGCAGTTCTCAGAGGTCCGCGGCGAGGTCCGTCTCGCCCGCCACCACGAGCCGGTGCAGATGCTCCGAGATCTCCGCGCGCGCGTCGGGTGGCAGCCCCGCGTCCGTCACGAGCGTGTCCACCTGCTCGAGCTCTGCGAACGAACTCAGACCCACGGTGCCCCACTTGGTGTGGTCCGCGACCACGATGACGCGCCGTGCGGAGTGCACGAGCCGCCGGTTCGTCTCCGCTTCCGCGAGATTCGGCGTCGACAGACCAGCTTCGACCGATATGCCGTGCACGCCCAGGAACAGCATGTCGAAGTGGAGCGTGGCGATGGCCTGGTCGGCGACCGGGCCCACCAGTGAGTCGGACGGAGTGCGCACACCCCCCGTGAGGACCACGGTCGCCGCGCCCTGGGTCTGGCCGGAATTGCGCTGCGCCGAGTGGAATACATCGGCCACCCGCACCGAGTTCGTGACCACGGTCAGATCCGGCACGTCCAGTAGATGCTGGGCCAGTGCATACGTCGTCGTACCGCCGGACAGTGCGATCGCCGAGCCCGGCGAGACGAGGGCCGCGGCCGTCCGCGCGATGTCTTCCTTGGCGGTCAGCTCCAGGCCTGACTTCGCCTCGAAACCCGGCTCGTGCGTGCTCGCCTCGACGATGGGGACCGCGCCGCCGTGGACCTTTTCGATCACGCCCTGGCGGGCCAGGGTGTCGAGGTCTCGGCGCACCGTCATGTCCGAAACGCCCAGTTTGCGGGTGAGTTCGTTGACGCGTACACCGCCACGTCGGCGCACCTCGTCAAGGATCAGGGCGCGGCGCTGCTCCGCGAGGAGGTTCTGGTTCTCACTCACGCCCGCTCCGGTCCTTTCACCTCGTCGATCCCAACAGGACGCCCCATCCTTGCACGAGCCACCGACAGCTGTGCCACTGCCTGGGTGAATGCCATACGCCAAGGTCACCGGATGGGGGAGATTCCGTGACGAGGCGTGCGCAACGGTTCGCGAGCCGAGATCCTGTATCTGCACATGACATAACCCGGTACATGACACAAACCCTGCAGCGGGCATACGTCTGCCCTGGGCGTACGTCTGCCCGGAGATAAGCGCAGGACGGGGGAAGCGGAACAGTGGAGCGTGCCACACAGCGTCCCGCGGCGGAGGAGACCGCCGTCGGACAGGGCGTCACGGCGGACGAGCGGACCGCCGCAGGTGATCGCGTCACACCTGGCGATCCGGTCGCAGCCGGCGATCCGATCGCACCCAGCGCGGTCACACAGGGCGAGACCGCCCTTGAGCTGCTTGTTCACGGAGTCGGGGGCACCACCCCCGAGGCGATGCTCGACGATCCGCGGACCGTGCGCATCACCGGCGACGAAACGGCGGCGGTCTACCGGCGCACCGACGACGCGGACGCCGAGCAGCGGCCGGAGGACTACCGCGGCAAGCCGGTCCCCGAGGCGTACGTCTGGTGCAACCTCACCTCCGGCAACGGCTCCCGGGCCCTGTGGCTCCTCCTGCTGCCGTTCATGGTCGTCAATCTCGCGCACTGGATGCGCCCCACCGCCCGCAACCACAAGAGAACCGTGCGCCTGTACGGCCTGCTCGTGCGCCTGGCCGGCCTGACCCTGACCGTCCTGCTGGTCGCGGCCGCCTGCGAGGTCGCCCTCGACCTGACGGCGTGGCAGTGCGCGGGCACGCGCGCGTGCGCCGAGGACCGCTCTTGGCTCGGCTTCCTGTCGCCCGAGGTGTCCGGGCACGGCTGGTGGAGTCAGCCCGGCCGGCGCCTCGCCCTCGCGGCCGTGGCACCCGCGGCGCTCACCGGACTCCTCTGGTACCTCTCCCACCGCACCTGGAGCGCCTACGAGTCCCAGCAGCCACTGCCGCACCAGCCGGACCCGGAGGACGACACCGGCCGTACCGCCCTCGGCCGGCCCGGCTTCTGGTACGGGCGCCGCCTGGTGGCCCGGCTGCGCGCGGCGCACACCGCGGCGGGCCTGCTCACGGTGGCCGCGGCCGTCGGCACGTCTGCCGCGCGCTTCGACCGGCAGTCCGGTGGTCCTGCGCTCCTCGACGTGCTTGGACGTGCCCTCGACGTAACCCTCGTCGTGGGAGCGGGCGTCGTGGTGTGGGTGGTGTGCCGAAGGGGCCGCAGTGAGCACCGGACCGACGAGCACCTGGACAAGGCCCTGATCCGCTGGCTGCCCGGCGGCGCCCTCGCCCTGCTGGTCCTCGCGGTGCTGTACGCGGGATGGTCGCGGCCCGGCTGGCGGTCCACCGGCCGTCTGCCAGGCGACGCGACGTTCGGCGGGATCGTCCTGGTCCAGAGCCTCCTCGTCGTCGCCCTGGCCGTGGTGGCCCACCTCCTCTTCCGCGCCGCACCGGACTCGCGCACCGCCATGCGGGGACTGGGCGGACCGGCGGTGGCCATGCTGGCCTGCGCCCTGGGCGGGGTGATGACCGGCGGAGTGGCCCAGCGTGTCGGCGACTGGCTGGACGGCTCGGGGACACCCGGCGCCGGAGGCACCATCGACGGCCCGCCCGTGCTGCTCACCTGGCAGGCATCCGTGATCCCGCCGCTGCTGGTCGTGCTCGCCCTGGTGTGCGGCTGGCTGGCCGTGCTCATCTGGCGCCGCACACGCCGGGACCTCCCCACGGTGACCCGCGACTACCCGGGCGAGCCGGAGGACACGGCACGCACCCGGCGTATCGCGGGGACACGCGCGCGTGCCGCCCTCACCGACCGCGTGCCCGTGGTCGTCGCCATCACCTCCGCCGTCACCCTGCTGCTCGGCGCAGGCGCCCTCGCCGGAGCCTGGACGGCCGGCAAGGTCCCCGGCGAGGCGGCGAAGGGCCATGGCGCCTTCCTCGCCGGGGCCGCACAGACCGCACAGGCACTCGGCTCCTGGCTGATCAGCCTGGGCTTCATCCTGTTCGTCACCTGGGGCCGCCGCGCCTACCGCGACGCCTCGGCCCGCCGCACCATCGGCATCCTGTGGGACGTCGGTACGTTCTGGCCGCGCGCCGCCCACCCCTTTGCGCCGCCGTGCTACGCCGAGCGCGCCGTGCCGGACCTGACCTGGCGCATGGCCACCTGGACGCGCACCACCGGCGGCAGGCTCGTCATCTCGGGCCACTCGCAGGGCAGCGTCCTCGCGGCCGCGGCCGCCTGGCAGTTGACGCCCGCGGTACGCAAGCGGGTCGCCCTCCTCACATACGGCTCACCGCTGGAGCGGCTCTACGGACGGTGGTTCCCGGCCCACTTCGGCCCGGCAGCGCTCACCAGCCTGCACCGCGAGGTCGACTGCTGGCGCAACCTCTACCGGGCCACCGATCCCATCGGCGGCCCCGTCCGGGTGCACATCGAAGGCGGCCCCCAAGTCGACCGCGACGCGCTCAAGGACCCGCTTGCCTACGGACGCACCGAGCAGCACCCGCTTCCGGCGCCGATCCTGGGGCACTCCGACTACCAGGCCGACCCGGCGTTCGCGGAGGAACGCGCGCGGCTGCTGGCCCGGCTCAGGCCGGGCGTCCCCGCCCAGCGACCGGACGCCGGGCACCCGGAGGGCGCCGATGGCGGTCACGAGGCCGCAGCCGGTCAGGAGGAGGCCGGTGCCCGAGAGGATGCCGGCCGGGGCACCGCCACCGGTGACCCTCACGGCAGCTCGGGCAAGTCCTCCGGATAGAGCAGGGTGAGGTCGTCCGTGCTCGTCTCCGCGAGCTGGGCGACCCGTCCCGCGTGCCGCTCCACCATCGCCTCGAACGTCTGCCGCGCTGTGCGGCCGTTGCCGAACGCCGGCCCCTTGGGGATCGCCGTGAAGTACTTCAGCAGCGCCTCCGCCGCACCCGGGGCGAGCCGGTACTCATGCTCCACGGTCTGCTGCTCCACGATCTCCAGCAGCTCCTCGGGAACGTAGTCGCTGAAGGTGATCGTCCGTGAGAAGCGGGAGGCCACACCCGGGTTGACGGAAAGGAAACGCTCCATCTCCGCCGTGTAGCCCGCGACGATCACCACCACCGCCTCGCGATGGTCCTCCATCAGCTTCACGAGTGTGTCGATGGCCTCGCGGCCGAAGTCGCGGCCGGAGTCCTCCGGGGAGAGCGCGTACGCCTCGTCGATGAACAGCACGCCGCCGCGGGCCCGTTCGAATGCCTCCTGCGTGCGGATCGCCGTCGATCCGATGTGCTCCCCGACCAGGTCGACGCGCGACACCTCGACCAGGTGCCCCTTCTCCAGGACGCCGAGCGACGCCAGGATCTCGCCGTAGAGCCGGGCGACCGTCGTCTTGCCGGTGCCGGGGGATCCCGTGAAGACGAGATGGCGTCTGACCGATGCCGCCTTGAGGCCGGCCTGCTGCCGGCGCCTGCCCACCTCGATCATGTCGGTGAGGGCACGCACCTCGCGCTTGACGCTCTCCAGGCCGACGAGCGCGTCCAGTTCACCCAGCACGGCCTTCGACTCCCGCGCCTCGGAGGGCTCCGGCGCGGCCGGCCGCTGTTCGGTGGTGCGCTGGCCCGGAATGGGAGAGAGAAGGCCGACGCCCGGCTGCGGCGCCGTCTGTACGGCGGCCTCCCGGGCCGCGCGCCTGAGGCTTCCGCTCTCGTCACTCGTGCAGTCCTCGACGAGCGGCCCTCCCGTGCCGCCTGACGCGTGGGAAGCACCGCCGTCCGCGAACTCGTAACCCCCGCGCGAGCAGCGTTCCGTACGGCATTTCCGCAGCGTCGTACGGCATCCGTCGATGACATGGAAGCCGTAGCCGCCGCTGTCGCTCACCCGGCAGCCGTCGAAGGTGCCGCGGCCCCCGGCGGAGACGTAGAAGCCGGCCTCGGCGGGTGACGTGACCGCGCACCGCTCGATGGTCGGGTCGGCGCCCTTGGTGACGATCACGCCGGTCTGCGTGGTGTCGAGGGTGCACCCCGAAAGGGTGCCGCCGCTGCCGTGGTCACGGAACCACGCGCCCGTCGCGGCCTCGCGGATACGGCAGTCGTCCAGCTGCGCGCTCGCCCCGTCGCTCACCGACACCGCCGTGTTGCGGACCTGCGACAGGTCGCTGTCGACGACGTCCACGCGCGAACCTCGGTCGAGGACGAACAGCGCGTCCGGCACGTCGTGCACACGGCAGGAGTCGAGGACGGCGGTCGCGCCGTCGCTGACCCAGACGGCCGGGTAGTCGCCCGTACTGTCGTGGATCTCGCACTGGTTGGCGTCCACGCGCGTGCCCGGGTCCCATACGGACAGGCCGTTGCGGCCGAACCGGCGCACGCTGGAACGCGTCAGCGTCAGCACGGAGCGGGAACGCAGGTCGATCGCGTTCTCCGGGATCTCGTGGATCCGGCAGTCGGCGAGCGTGAGGACGGCGTCCGTGTCGAGCGTGATGCCGTCGGCGGTCGTACGGTGCACATCGCACTCCGTCAGACTCGCTGTGGCGTGCCCCGTGACCTGGACGCCGGAGCCCTTGATCTCGTACACCTCGCAGCCGACGGCGTCGAGACCCGTGTCCTCGCCCATCGCAGAGAGACCCGCGCCCGAGGCATGGTGCACCCGGCACCGCTCAAGGCGTGGATAGGCACCCCCGCGCACCGCAATGCCCGACTGGCCCGCCGAGACGACCTCGCACTCCTCGAAGACGCCACCGCCGCCGTCCAGCACGGCGATGCCGATGCCCGCCGGATTGTCGACCGTGCAGCGGCGCACGGTCGGGCGCGCGCCCCCGCGCACCTCAATACCACTGGCCGAGCGCGTCACCACGCGGACATCCGAGAGCTCCGGGGCACCTTCCTCGACGAGCAGGGCGGGCGCGGCGGTGTCCTGGCCCTCCACGTGCAGGTGCTGCACCACGGCGGAGGCGCGCACCGTCAACGGCACCCCGTCGGCGGGCGCGATGCGTACCGAGCCGGGGGAGCCTTCAGGGCCGCGCAGCGTCACGGCGCGCTGGACGACGAGATTCTCCCGGTAGGTGCCGGGAGCCACGGTGAGGACGTCGCCGTCCCCGGCGGCTTCCAGGGCGGCGGCGAGGGATGCGTACTCGCCTGTGCGGCGCCGCCACCGCGACGTGCCGGTGTGCGTCACCTGGACCGTGCCCTGTGCCATGGGTCTGCTCTGCCCCCACCTCGTCGTACGCGGGTCCTTGCGAAGGGTGCCGACGTGTTCGGCCGGTCCACCGTAGCGTGCGCGGGGAGGGCGAGTTGACCCAAGACCAGCTCTCTCAGCTGCCGGTGCCCGTCCTGCCCCAGTCCGGACCGGTCTTCTCCCACGCCTGGTCCCAGCGCGCATACCGCCGCAGGACCATGCGCCATACGATCAGGCGCCTGCCGCCCTCGACGAGGGCGCCCGCTGCCGCGGCCGCGCCGAATCCGGCGAGCACCGAGTGTGTCGTGGCGGTGGCGGTGTCGAGGGGGCGCCCCACGACCGTGCCGTGCGCATCGGTCCACAGTGCGAACCGGCCGCCGACGTGCGGCTCCTTGAGATCGGCCATGACGGTGCCGCGGTGCGCACTGCCGTCCGGTGCCGTCCAGGTGGCGATCACCCGGCTCTGGGAGTCGCGGTCGGGCGCCGTCTCGGGGTCGGGGTCGAGCGTTGGCCGCGCCACTTCCTTCACCACGGTCGCGGATATCCGGTGGCGCTCCCGCTGCTGCTCCTGAACCGACTGCAGCAGAGCGTGGCGCGTGAGATCTCCGGTGACGATGCCGACGACCGGCACGGCGACGGCGATCAGCAGCGCGGCCGCGAGCGCCACCCATGCCTCGACGAGGTCGGTCCTGCGGCGCAGCGGATTGTGGCGCCAGCGCCAGAAGCCTGCGATTGTGCGCACAGTCCTGCACCCCCTTCCCCGTCCGTGATAACCCTGAACGGCACGGCCCACGCGCTCATGCGGCGAAAGAGAGAGCGAGATCACCCCTCGCTCTCAACGATTGCTCACACTTGACCAACGACCGCGGCCTGCAGGTGTGTTCCCGTGCCGGAGCCGGTCATTCGAGGATCTCGACCGTGTCGCCCACGCGGATCGTGCCACCGGACTCGGGCACCAGGTTCTGCCCGAAGACCAGTTCGTCGCCGAAGCGGCGGTGGCGGGCGAGGGTGCGCAGCGGCTCCTTGCCCCGTTCGGCGGTGGTCTGGTCCGTGGTGGTCACGACACAGCGCCCGCACATCTTGGCCACTCGGAAGGCCACTTCGCCGATGGCTATGCGGGACCAGTCGTCCTCGGCCCAGGGAGCCGTGCCGCGCACCACGACGTTCGGCCGGAAGCGGTTCATGGGCAGGGGGCCCTCGTCGGCGTGATCGCCCTGCGCGATGAGGGAGTTGAGGGCGTCCAGCGACGAGAGCGTGGTGAGCAGCAGGGGATAGCCGTCGGCGAAGCTCACCGTCTCGCCGGGCCGTGCGTACTCGGGGTCGATGGGACGGCGCCTGGCCGGGTCGTCGAGGTGGACGAGGTGCACGTCCGTGTCCAGGTACTCGCTGAACCAGGCGTGCGCCGCGGCGTCGGCGGGCACCGCCTCGACCTTGTCCCGCCAGATCTCCACCAGGCTGGTGCCGGCGGCCGGCTCCGGCACGGGGACGGTCAGCTGCTCGCGTCCGGGCGCGGACAGCCGTATGCCGCCGCCGGGCAGCAGCTCGGCGGCGGCGAGCGCCATGCGCGGATGCGGGCGCTGCGTGACGACCTTGCCCGCCTCGTCGACCAGCATCCACCGCCGGTCGCCGCGGAGCCCCCAGAGCTCCACGACCGCCTCACGCGCAGCGTGTCCCCGAGCCGCCTTCAGCGGGTGGACGTGGATCGAGTCGAGTACGCCATTCACCATGGGGCCATCTTGCCAGTCGGCACCGACAACCCCATGTGCTTCGGATCAGTAGCCGCGCTGCTGGGAGTTGTACGGATCCTGGTACGGCGCGGGGGCCGGGCGGGGCTGCTGCGCCGGCCGCATCGCCTCGTAACCCGCGTTCTGCACGGGGCGCTGCGGTGCCTGCGGTCCCGGGTAGGCGCGCGGACCGGTCGGCTGCTGCGGGATGTACGGCGCGGGGGCCTGTTGCAGCGGGGCGGGCTGCTGGCCCGCGTAGCCGTACGAAGGAGTCGGCTGCGGAGAGGGCGCGGAGGGCAGTGCGGGCAGGGCTGCCGGCAGCGCGGGCAGATGGCTGCCCGTGTCGTACGCGGAGGGAACACGGATCGGCGCGATCTGCGGTGTGCCCCGCTCTGCGACGAGCGAGTCGTAGATGGGAGTGTCCGGGAAGGACGGCGCGGAGTAGTAACCGCCGCCATAAGTGGAGCGGGGGGAGGTCATGGCACATAAGTTAAGCCCACGATGTGCTGGTTGGGGAGACCGATAAGAGGGTTGTTTTCCGTGTCGGCAGTGGCTGCGGATCCCCAATGCGAGCGAACTCGGCAAAAACGGTCGTCTTTTGGGGTCGGGATCGTGTAAAGGCCGAGTTCCCAGGGGGTTACCGGCGGTTGACCGGGGCGCCTCGTGCAAGTTCAGGGGCGGTGTCGGTTCGGCCGGAATGGGCTGGCCGTCAACGGAAAGACGGCTCGGCCGACCGTGGCCCGCGAGTTGACGCCGGACATGCCAACGCCTAAAGGTTCGAATCTACGGGTGCGGGCGTCGGCTGTCCGGACCGAAATTGGGCCGGCGTTCCGGCCTTGTGCCCCATGCGGGCGCCTCCGCTTCACGAAGGGTTCAGCGCTGCTCGGGCGCGGCCTCGGATGCCGCCCCGGGACGCGCATAGGTGCGGCCCTTCCAGGCCGCGCCGCGCCCCCGGTAGTGCTGCACCGCTGAGTCGACGGTCATCAGGAGATAGAGGAAGGCGACGGCGGGCAGCAGCGGCGCGAGCCAGAGCGGCTGGTCGTAGTTGCGCAGCATCGGCGCGTACGTCGCGGTCATCAGCAGCCATGCCGTTCCGCCGGCCGCGATCGCCACCGCGTTGCCCTTGAGGAGGCCGGCGACGAGCGCGACAGGCGGCATCAGATACACCAGCGCCAGGCCGGCGACGGTCCCGAGCAGCAGCAGCGCGTTGTGCCGAAGCTGCGCATAGGCGCTGCGCGAGATCATCCGCCAGAGGTCGGCAAGGCGCGGGTACGGGCGCACGCTGTCCACCCGGTCGGCGAGACCGAGCCAGATGTGGCCGCCACTGCGTTTGACCGCCTTGGCGAGCGAGACGTCGTCGATGACGGCATGCCGGATGGAGTCCGGCACCTGCGCCCGCTCGGCGGCGTCGAGCCGCAGCAGCACGCATCCGCCGGCCGCGGCCGCCGTCCGGGAACCCCTTCTACCGATCCGGCGGAACGGATAGAGCTGAGCGAAGAAGTAGACGAAAGCCGGAACAACAAGCCGCTCCCAGAAGCTCTGCGCGCGCAGCCGAGCCATCAGGGAGACCAGATCGAACCCGCCCGTGCGCGCAGCGGCCACCAGCTCCCGCAGACTGTCCGGCCGATGCGCGATGTCGGCGTCGGTGAGCAGCAGGTACTCAGGTGCACGCGCGCGTGCCAGTCCGATGCCGTGCCGTACGGCCCAGAGCTTGCCCGTCCAGCCCGCGGGCGGCTCGCCGGGCGACGAGACCGTGAGGGGCAGCCCGCCGTGTCGCTCCGCCAGAGCACGTGCCAGCTCACCGGTGCCGTCCGAGCTGCCGTCGTCGACGAGGAACAACTCCGCACGCCCCGGATAGTCCTGGGCCAGCAGCGACGGCAGACTCTCGGGCAGTACGGCGGCCTCGTCGCGCGCGGGTACGACGATGCCCACGGCAGGCCATTCCCGCGGAACCTCGCGCGGCGGCAGCCGCACGTCCGTACGCCAGAAGAAGCCGTGCGCGAGCAGCAACCACAGCCACGCGGCCAGTGATCCGACGGCGGTCCACACAACGGCGCTCACCCGCCGCAGTCTGCCCCACGGCACCGGGTACCGGGACCCGATCGTCTAAGGTGACCGGGTGAAGATCGCGCTTGTGGACTCGGGACTCGGACTGCTCGCGGCGGCTGCGGCGGTACGCCGCCTGCGGCCCGATGCCGATCTCGTGCTGTCCACGGACCCCGACGGAATGCCCTGGGGACCGCGCACCCCCGATGGCGTCGCGGACCGCGCCGTGGCCGCCGCCGAGGCGGCCGCCGCACATCGGCCGGACGCGCTGATCGTGGCCTGCAACACCGCTTCCGTGCACGCTCTGCCCGTTCTCCGCGCACGTCTGGAGCCGGACCTGCCCGTCATCGGAACCGTTCCGGCGATCAAGCCGGCGGCCGCCGGCGGTGGCCCCGTCGCCATCTGGGCGACGCCCGCCACCACGGGAAGCCCCTACCAGCGGGGCCTGATCAATGACTTCGCCTCCGGCGTCGAGGTCGCCGAGGTGCCGTGCCCCGGCCTCGCCGAAGCCGTGGAGCAGGCCGACGAGGCCGCGATCGAGAAGGCGATCGCCGCGGCCGCCGCACTCACCCCGACTGATGTAAGGGCCGTCGTCATGGGGTGCACCCATTACGAACTGCTCGAGGATCTCATTCGTGAGGCCCTCCAGCAGCCGGACCTGCCGCCGCTCGTCCTGCACGGCTCCGCAGACGCCGTCGCCGCCCAGGCGCTGCGCCGGATCAATGAGCGTCCCGCCCCCTCGTCGACCGCAAGCGGCAGCGTGACCGTGTTGCTCAGCGGCCGCGAGGGGGCACTGCCGGCGACCGCCCTGACATACGCCGAGGGCCGGCTGCTCGCGGCGGTCAGCCCCACACCCTGACGGAAACCGTCAGTCACGCTCCGCAACTCTGTGCCTTCCTTCCGGAACATGAGTAGTCTCATGCCATGAGGGACCACCCCCACGGCAAGCGGGGCAGCGCAGGCCCCGCGCCCGAGATCTGGACCGGCCGCGCAACCAATCGAGCACAGTGGCTCCTGGCAACGGCGGGCCTCGCCTGCGTGGCACTGGGCATCCAGCTGGCCGTCGCCTCACCGTGGACGACAGGTGTCACCGCCCTCGCAATGTCCGTCGTCGGCTGCATCGCCGTGGGCCTCCTCGTACTCTTCGGCACCGTGGCGTTCGTCCATGTGGCCGTGAAGGTCGACAAGGACTTCCTCGAGGTGCGGTGCGGCCACATCGGCGTCCCCCGCCGCCGCATTCCGCTTGCCGATGTCGTCCGGGCCGACTTCGTACCGAGAGTGACCCCGCGGCACTGGGGCGGCTGGGGTTATCGCTGGCGCCCGGAGAAGGGCACCGGTGTCATCGTGCGGCGCGGCGAGGCCGTGGTGCTCAGACTGGGCGACGGTCACACCTTCACGATCACCGTCGACAACGCGGAGGCGGCGGTACGGGTCATCCGCGCCCGGCTGCGCCCGACCGCCTCCGGCCCCACGCTCTGACCTGACTCGGCGGTCCTCCGTATATCTGTCGCTTCAGGAACGTTCCTGCGTATCGGGGAAGCCGTGCGCGATCTCATCGCCCCACGAACGGGACGTAGCGAGCCCCGCGAGTAGCCCCCCGCCCGCTGTCACCGTTGTGAAGCTCAGTGCATTGCCGACCAGGGCCATGACGGCCAGGGCCGTCAGAGCGGCACCCGCCGTGAGGGCTACCGGCGTGGCGCGAGGCGACCGCCACAACGCGTACAGAAGCCAGCAGAACACCGCGGCCAGCAGAATCACCCCCACCACTCCCTGCTCGGCCGCCTGCTGCAGCGGCGCCGAATGCGGCCTGCCGTCCGCGACCAGCGTCTGGGCGACCGTGGGGCTGAGCTCGCCGAAGCGACCGGGGCCCACACCCAGGACCGGCTCCCGGCCGGCGAGGTCGAGCGCGTCCCGCCACAGCAGAACCCGGTGCTGGGTGAGCTGCCCCTCGAGGGAGGCAGCGAGCCCGTCCGGCAGGACGTCCTCGATGACCGCGAAGAACAGGCCCGCCACGAGGACCGTCGCGGCCCCGAGACCCGCGAGACCCAGGCCCCTGCGCCGCATCCGGTCGGCAGCGAGCGAGTACAGCAGCACACCCGCACAGGCCACGACCCCCGCCGTCGACCCCAGCACCGCAGCGGACACCACGATCCCGGCCGCGAGTGACCGCAGAGCGAGGCGCAGCGCAGGCTGCTCAGTGGCCCAGGCTGCTGTGCAGGCAGCACCGGTGGACAGCGCGAGCAGCGCGGCGGTGGCGCCGGCGTCGCCCAGCGGCGATGCGAGGTCCGGGCCCGGGGTCGCCGGAGGAGCGGTCGCTGCGAACACCAAGCCGGCGAGAGCAGCGGCGCAGGGCGCGGCGACCGGGAGCAGTGCCCCCGTGATCCGCCCACACGCATACCCGGCGGCCACGGCGAGTACGGCGAGAAGCACGCCTTCCGGTCTGCCCTGGCGGCTGGCCGCGGCGAACAGGGACCACACCGCACACGCCGCCAGCAGGGCGACGCCGGCCGCGTCCGAGACATTGCGGCGTTCGCGCACACCGGGCGGACCACCGGCCGCCGCCATCCCCGTAGCACCCACCCGTCGCCCCCCGACATATGACGGGCCCCGGCTGCCGGGGCCGGATTCGGCCACGTGCCGGAGACTCGCGCACACGGTAACGGCTGGGGCACCACTTTGTGGACAGGTTGCGCAGGAACGATGCAGTAATCGGGCGGGCAGCGGGCCGCGACAGCGGGTACGCCCGCATTGCGGGGGCCGAGGGCACGCGCCGTAGACTCGCCCGCGTGACCGTCACCGCCACCTCCGTAGACGAGCGGGACCAGCTCGAACCGCGAGCAGAGCCCGCCCCGCGTGCGGCGCGCATCGCGCGTCGGCTCGTCCCGGCCGCCGCAGCGGCGCTCTCCGGAGTGCTGCTGTACGTCAGCTTCCCGCCCCGCACGCTGTGGTGGCTGGCCCTCCCGGCCTTCGCCGTGTTCGGCTGGTGTCTGCGGGGCCGCACATGGAAGGCGGGGCTCGGGCTCGGCTACCTCTTCGGGCTGGGCTTCCTGCTTCCGCTGCTCGTATGGACCGGTGTGGAGGTCGGCTCCGGGCCGTGGCTGGCGCTCGTCGCCGTCGAGGCGGTCTTCATCGCTCTGGTGGGTGCCGGTATCGCGGCGGTGTCGCGGCTGCCCGTGTGGCCGGTGTGGGCGGCCGCTGTGTGGATCGCCGGTGAGGCGGCACGCGCGCGTGTACCGTTTGGCGGCTTCCCCTGGGGCAAGATCGCATTCGGGCAGGCGGACGGGGTGTTCCTGCCCCTCGCAGCCTTGGGTGGCACGCCGGTACTCGGCTTCGCGGTCGTACTCTGCGGCTTCGGCCTGTATGAGACGGTCCGTCAGCTGGCCGGGGCCCGCCGGGCCCGGACCGTGCAGCGTGGCGCTGCGGCGGCGGCCGTGCTCACGGTGGTCGTACCGGTGGCCGGGGCCTTCGCCGCGAGTCCGCTCGTCAGCGACGCGGCCGAGGACGGTTACGCGACCGTCGCCGTGATCCAGGGCAACGTGCCCCGCGCGGGGCTCGGCTTCAACGCCCAGCGCCGCGCCGTGCTCGACTACCACGTGCGCGAGACGGAGCGGCTGGCCGAGCGGGTCAGGGCGGGCAAGGTCGCGCAGCCCGACTTCGTGCTGTGGCCGGAGAACTCCTCCGACATCGACCCCTTCCGCAACCCCGACGCGCGCGCTGTGATCGACATGGCGGTCAAGGCGATCGGCGTGCCCATCTCGGTCGGCGGCGTCGTCGAGGCCGACAACGGCAAGCTCTACAACGAGCAGATCCTGTGGGACCCGCAGAAGGGCCCCACCGACACCTACGACAAGCGGCAGATCCAGCCCTTCGGCGAGTACATACCGCTGCGCTCGTTCATCAGTAACTTCAGCAGCGATGTCGACATGGTGCGACAGAACTTCAGCCGGGGCACCAAGCCGGGCGTCTTCACGATGGCGGGCACCAAGGTGGGGCTCGCCACCTGCTATGAGGCCGCTTTCGACTGGGCGGTGCGCGACACGGTGACGCATGGCGCGCAGATGATCTCGGTGCCCAGCAACAACGCCACGTTCGATCGCTCCGAGATGACCTACCAGCAGCTCGCGATGTCGCGGATCCGCGCCGTGGAACACAGCCGGACCGTCACGGTGCCGGTGACCAGTGGCGTCAGCGCGGTGATCATGCCGGACGGACGGATCGTCCAGAAGACGGCGATGTTCACCGCGGACTCGCTCGTCGAGAAGGTGCCGCTGCGCTCCTCGCAGACGCCGGCCACGCGACTGGGCGTACTCCCCGAGGCCCTTCTCGTGCTGATCGCGGCCGGAGGGCTCGGCTGGGCCGGGGCCGCGGCGGTACGAAGCCGGCGCAGCGAACGGTAGCGGTCGCAGCTAACCGTGGCGGTGAACCGTCGCCGTGAACGGGTACCGGTGGCGGCCCGCTAGGGTCGGCGCATGGCTACTCCTGACTTCATCCGCACGATCCGGGCCACCGCGGGCCAACAGCTGCTGTGGCTCCCCGGCGTCACCGCCATCGTCCTCGACGACGAGGAGAGAGTGCTCCTCGGGCGACGCTCCGACACCCGCAAGTGGTCGGTGATCGGCGGCATTCCGGACCCGGGGGAGCAGCCGGCGGCCTGCGCCGTGCGCGAGGTGTACGAGGAGACGGCGGTACGGTGCGTCGTCGAGCGCGTCGTTCTCGTCCAGGCCCTGGAGCCGGTCACCTATGCCAACGGCGACACGTGCCAGTACATGGACATCACCTTCCGCTGCCGGGCCGTGGGCGGGGAGGCGCGGGTCAACGACGACGAGTCGCTGGAAGTGGGCTGGTTCGCGGTCGATGCGCTGCCGGAGCTGAACGAGTTCGGGATGCTGCGGATCAAGCAGGCGCTGGCTGATGGACCCACATGGTTCGACCCTATGACCTAGGGGTGAAGTATGGGGCTGGGCCACATCGGTTGAGGCGGGGGCCCTGCTTAGGGTCGGGGCATGACCGCGCCCCTCACTCACGGCACCCCCGCTCAGGCCCTCGGAGCCCAGCCCCTCGACCTCGGCGGCCGCACCGCACTCGTCACCGGTGCCGCAGGCGGCATCGGCCGCGCCTGCGCACTGCGGCTGGCCGCCGCCGGGGCGAAGGTGAGGGCCGTGGACCGCGACGACGCCGGCCTGGCGGAACTCGTCGACCAAGCCGGCGAGCTGCCCGGCAGCATCGAGCCGCGGGTTCTCGATCTCACCGACCTCGATGCCGCGGAGCAGGTCGCCGAGGGCACCGACATCCTCGTCAACAACGCCGGCATCCAGCTCGTCCGGCCGATCGAGGAGTTTCCGCCCGACATCTTCCACACCGTACTGACGGTGATGCTGGAGGCCCCGTTCCGCCTCATCCGCGGGGCGCTGCCGCACATGTACGGCCAAGGGTGGGGCCGGATCGTCAACGTCTCCTCCGTCCACGGGCTGCGTGCCTCGGCCTTCAAAGCCGCGTATGTGGCCGCCAAACACGGACTCGAAGGACTCTCCAAGACCGCCGCCCTGGAAGGCGCCCCCCACGGTGTCACCTCGAACTGTGTGAACCCCGGCTATGTGCGCACCCCACTGGTCGAGAAACAGCTCGCCGACCAGGCCGCCGCGCACGGCATCCCGGAGGAGCGTGTGCTGACGGAGGTCCTGCTGCAGGACAGCGCCGTCAAGCGGCTCATCGAACCCGCCGAGGTCGCCGAGGCCGTCGCCTATCTGTGCAGCCCGCAGGCGTCCTTCGTCACCGGTACGTCGCTGGTGATGGACGGTGGGTGGACGGCCCACTGACACCGGGCCGCGGTGGCTGAAACAGCTGGCCGGTGGCCAGGGGATCGAGACGTGGCCGCGGCCGGGCCGGCCAACAAGGCCGACGTGCCCGTGGTCACGCCGGCCCGGCAGGCGGCCTGGGGACTGACTCGGCCAAGACTCGAACATCCGAACGCCCGCAGGGTTATCCACAGGGCTGGCGGGCCTGGCCGTCCGGCAGGTAATCCTTGTGAACATGTCTCGCGATCAACTGCAATCCGCCGGGAGTACCACCGCCGGCGCGGAGGCACCGTTCCTGGAGCTCCTCGCCCGGGGAGCCTCCGCCGATGCCTACGAGCAGCCGGTGCTGCTCGCCCGCGCCGACGGGCAGCCGCCCGAGCGCATCGCCGCCCTGGAACACGCCAAGCTGCTCGCTCTGCGCGTGCGCTCGGAGATAGAGGGGCGGCGGCGCCGCGAGGCCGAACTGTCCGCGCTCTTCGAGACCGCGCACGACCTCGCGGGTCTACGTGATCTCGATGCCGTCCTGCAGGCCATCGTGCACAGGGCCCGTTCCCTGCTGGGCACGGACGTCGCCTATCTCAGCCTGAACGACCCGGCCAGGGGCGACACCTACATGCGGGTCACCGAAGGCTCCGTCGCGGCCCGCTTCCAGCAGTTGCGGCTGGGCATGGGGGAGGGGCTCGGCGGCCTCGTCGCCCAGACCGCCCGACCGTATGTCACCGACGACTACTTCAAGGACGAACGCTTCCAGCACACGCACGCCATCGACGCCGGCGTGCGGGAAGAGGGCCTCGTGGCCATCCTCGGCGTCCCGCTCATGCTGGGGGCCCACGTCATCGGGGTACTGTTCGCAGCCGACCGCCGCGCCCGCGTCTTCGAACGGGAACAGATCGCGCTGCTCGGCTCGTTCGCGGCCCTTGCAGCGGCGGCCATCGACACGGCGAACCTACTCACGGAGACAAGGGAGGCGCTGGGACGCCTCGAGCGGGCCAACGAGATCATCCGCGACCGCAGCGGTGTGATCGAGCGCGCCTCGGATGTCCACGACCGGCTCGCCGAACTGGTCCTGCGGGGCGGAGGAGTGCACGACGTGGCCGCAGCCGTCTCCCAGGTCCTGGACGGCACCGTGGAGTTCGCCGACGCGAGCACCGCTCCGGCCGAAGCCCTGGAGACGTCCCGAGCCGAAGGCCACGCCGTACCCCATGGTGATGACTGGATCGCGGCTGTCGCCGCAGGTGGTGAACTCCTCGGCGCGCTGGTGCTCCGGGGCCACCCCGGGCTCGACCCTGTCGATCAGCGCACCCTCGAACGGGCAGGCATGGTCACGTCACTGCTGATGCTCGCCCGCCGCTCGGCATCCGAAGCCGAACAACGCGTCCGCGGTGAACTCCTGGACGATCTCCTCGACTCGCGCGACCGCGACCCGCGCGTGCTGCGGGAACGTGCAGTCCGGCTGCGCGCCGACCTCGACGCCACCCAAGTGGTCCTCGCCGCCCGGCTGGAGGCCCCGGCCGCAGATGCCGAGGAGGGGGCCGCCGCTCGTCGGCGGCTGTGGGCCGCCGCCTCCCACCTCGCCGCGACCCGGCACGGACTGGCGGCTGCCCGCGACGGCGGCACCGTCCTGCTGCTGCCCCTCCACAGAGGCGACTCCGCGGCCGAACTGGCCCGCCGCACCGCGAAACATCTCGGCACAGCCGTCCATGAGGCGGTCACCGTCGGCGCCTCCGCCCCGGTCGAGGACCTCGCCGCTCAGCCGGACACGGTCGTGGCCGCCTACGCGGAGGCGCAGCGCTGCCTCGACGCGCTGCGCCTGCTCGGCAGATCGGGCGAAGGCGCCGCCGCCGAGGACTTCGGATTCCTGGGCCTGCTGCTCGCCGACAGCCGGGACATCGCCGGCTTCGTCGACCGCACCATCGGCGAAGTCATCGCCTACGACGCGCGCCGCGGTACCGATCTGCTCCGCACCCTGGACGCGTACTTCGCCTCCGGCATGAGCCCGGCCCGTACGAAGGACGAACTGCACGTCCACGTGAACACCGTCGCGCAGCGCCTGGAACGCATCGCGCGTCTGCTCGGCCCGGAATGGCAGAACCCGGCCCGTGCACTGGAGATCCAACTCGCCCTGAGGCTGCACCGGTTGTCGGCCGCTGTCATACCGTGGACCCCCGCACGCGCCGGGGCGTGCGGGGGTTGAACGGAGTGCTCGTGGGTTGAACGGAGTGCCCGTGCCCTATGCGGTCCGTGCATCGGCAGGCGACGCCACGGGGGCCTCCTGACCGCTGCCGGGCTCCACCTGCGCCAGGTCACGGTGCCTGGTCTCCTTCGCCACGCCGACCGCGATCAGCGTCAGCACGGCTGCCGCGATCACATAGAGCGCGATGAAGGTGGAGCTGCCGGACTCCTCGAGCAGTGCGGTCGCGATGAGCGGCGCGGGCGCGCCAGCGGCAACGGACGCGAACTGCGCGCCGATCGAGGCGCCCGAGTAACGCATCCGCGTCGCGAACATCTCGGAGAAGAAGGCGGCCTGAGGTGCGTACATGGCGCCGTGCAGCACCAGTCCGACGGTCACGGCGAGAAGGAGATTTCCGAAGCTACCGGTGTCGATCAGCGCGAAGAACGGGAACATCCAGAGCCCTATTCCCGCGGCGCCCAGCAGGTAGACGGGCCGTCGGCCGATCCGGTCCGACAGGGCGCCCCAGAGCGGAATCACCGCGAAGTGCACTGCGGACGCGATGAGTACGGCGTTGAGCGCGGTCTGCTTGGAGACCTCGGCCGCTGTCGTGGCGTACACGAGGATGAAGGCGGTGATGACGTAGTAGCTGATGTTCTCGGCCATGCGTGCGCCCATGGCGACCAGGACGTCGCGCCAGTGGTAGCGCAACACGGCGATCAGCGGCAGCTTCTCCACCTCGTCGGCGTGCTCAGCCTTGCGCGCCTCGGCCTGAGCACGTGCCGCCTTGAAAACGGGAGATTCATCGACAGAGAGACGAATCCACAGACCGACGATCACCAGCACACCGGACAGGAGGAACGGGATGCGCCAGCCCCATGATGTGAAGGCGGCGTCCGACAGCACCGCGGTCAGCAGCGACAGCACACCGGTGGCCAGCAACTGCCCGGCAGGGGCGCCGGTCTGGGGCCAGGACGCCCAGAACCCACGGCGCCTGGCATCCCCGTGCTCGGACACCAGCAGCACGGCGCCGCCCCACTCGCCGCCGAGTGCGAAGCCCTGCACCAGTCGCAGCAGGGTCAGCAGCACCGGTGCCGCGGCTCCCACCGTGGCATGGGTGGGCAGCAGACCGATCGCAAAGGTGGCCCCGCCCATCAGCAGCAGACTCAGGACCAGCAGCTTCTTGCGCCCGAGCCGGTCCCCGTAGTGCCCGAAGACCAGGGCTCCCAGGGGCCGGGCGGCGAAGCCGACGGCGTACGTCAGGAAGGACAGCAGTGTGCCGACGAGCGGTTCGGATTCCGGGAAGAAGAGCTTGTTGAACACGAGTGCGGCGGCGGAGCCGTAGAGGAAGAAGTCGTACCACTCGATGGTGGTGCCGATGAGGCTCGCGGCGACGATGCGCTTGAGATTCGCGGGCGTCGGGGGAGCGGATGCTGCGGAGGCCATGTGCACCACTTCCGGGAATGGGATGGGGACGTGTACGTGTCGGCACAAGGTAGAAACACGCAGGTCAGTGGCACATGTGGTGGGACACCATAGTTCGGGGGCAGAGTGTGCGTGTGGCCCCCACGTCTGCCTGTTAACGCTGGAGCTAGGGGCTCGATCGACGGCGGATCAGGCGGTGTCGGTGATGCGTCATTCACGCCGTTTTCGGCGAGTTGCGCGCGCGTCACACCAGAGTCCTACCGGACCTGCATCCCGTCCGTGCCTACAACCCGGGTTTGATCACAGCTGAAGACAGTCCCTGATGTCAGGTAACGAGCCGCAGCACGTCCGCCAAGCCGCGCTCACCGGTGCGGTGTTCCGCCGGCAGGATGTAGGTGCGCAGGCCGCAGGCGGTGGCGCCGCCGTCGCGGACCGGGTTGTCGCCGACCATGAGGGTGGCGCGGGGGTCGGCGCCGAGGTCGGCGCAGGCTTTCAGGAACAGCTGCGGGTCGGGCTTTTCGCGGCCCTGCTCGTAGGAGATGACGCAGGTGTCGATCAAGGGGTCCAGCCCGTGGTGGGCGAGGTGGGTGCGCAGGTCCCAGGCGAAGTCGCTGACGATGGCGATGCGCAGTCCGCGTTCGCGCAGGGCGCGCAGGACCGGTTCGGTGTCGGGATAGGGGATCCACGCGTCCGGGGCGGTGAGTTCCCGGTACGCCGCCTCCTCCGCGCCGCGCAGGAAGTCCACCTGCTCCCACCATCCCCGCATGGCACGGCGGTGCCGCTCGGGAGAGAGGTCCCGGCCTTCCTGTAGGGCGACGACGGAGGGCAGCAGGAAGGCGGCGCGCAACTGGTCGGAGATCTCGGCCACGGCGCCGGGCACGTCCAGCAAGGCGAGGCGGCCGGAGGCGGCGCCGACCCGGCGTAGCCACGTCTCCAGGTCGATCATCTGGAAGATGGTGTTGCTGAAGTCGAACAGCACGGCCTGGACCGGGGGCACGGGTGCGGCCATCTCGACGTCGCTGGGGCGGTAGGCGCTCGGTGTTTCGAACAGGGTGTGGATCACGGGGAGGGCTCTTCGGGTTCGATTGTCTCGACGGGGACTCCGAGGTCGCGTATGGCCGAGAGTTCCGCGTCGGGGGTTCCGGTATCGGTGATGACGGCGTCGTAGTCGGCCACGGTGCCGTACGCGTAAGTGGCGGTCTTGCCGAACTTCGAGTGGTCCGCCAGGAGCAGCGCCTGTTCGGCGGAGGCGAGCATGGCCAGCTTCACCTCGACGTAGTCGTTCAGGGGGTGGAAGAGTCGGCCTTCCAGGATGGCGGTGGCGGACATCAGGGCGAGGTCGGCCCGGATCTGGGACAGGGCGCGGGTGACGGTGGGACCGGTGCAGGAGTTGAAGTCGCCCCGGTAGTGGCCGCCCAGCAGGGTGACGTTCACGCCCGGCGCGGAACCGAGGCGCTGTGCGAGGCCGACGGAGTTGGTGACGACATGGAGCTGGTCCAGCTCGGCCAGCGCGGGGACCAGGGGGAACAGGGTCGTCGAGTCGTCCATGAGTACCGTGCTGCCCGGCCTGATCCGGTCGGCGACGGCCGCGCACAGCGCGTTCTTGGCCGCGAGGGCGCTGCTCTCACGGAAGCGGGTGGCCGTCTCCATGGTGAGGGCGGGGAAGGCGACGGCCCGCCCGCGCTCCTTGCGCAGCAGATGGCGCCCGGCGAGGTCGTCCAGGTCCCGGTGCATCGTCATCAGACTGACGTCGAAGTGCCGGGCGAGGTCGTCGATGCGGGTCTCGCCGTGTTCGGCGACGTACCGCAGCACAGCCTGGCGCCGCTCCTCGACGGCGGCCTGTGACAATCGCGTACGGGCGGTCACAGCGCCCCTCCTTCCCGGTCGCTCCGGTCTCGCAGTTTCCCACACGGGCCGGTGGGGACCGGGGCCCGTCCGGCTCCCGGCCCTCGGGCCACCCGTGAGGCGACGGCTGCGGCGTACGACGTACATACCTGTGTGGCCGCGGGTCTACGGACCGTCCACCGTGACCAGCACCTTGACCTGCTCGGGGTCGACGGATGCGGCGAAAGCCTTGGCGGCGTCCTCCAGCGGGTAGGTGGCGGTGACGATCTCGGCGGTGTCGACGGCGCCCGAGGCGATCAGGGACATCGCGGTGCGGTAGTCCTCGCCGGTGTACATCAGGGTGCCCTCGATGCGGATCTCCCGGTCCTGGACCAGGTCCAGACGGATCGGGGTCGGGCCGGCGGCGCCCACGCCCACCACGACGATGTGGCCGCCCTTGGCCACCAGCTCTGTGGCCTGGGCCATGGACTGCTCCCGGGACACGCAGTCGAAGACGACGTCGACCGGACCGCCGAGCGCCGCGTGGGCCTGCTCGACAAGGTCGAGGGCGTCGGCGGGCAGGGCCGTGTCGGCGCCGAGGCGCAGCGCCCTCTCCCGCTTGCCGTCCAGCAGGTCGGTGACGGCGATCCGGGCGGCGCCCGCGTGCCGGGCGGCGAGGAGGGTGAGCAGGCCGATGGGGCCGGCGCCGAGTACGGCGACCGTGCGGCCGGTGAGGTCACCGGCCTTCGCCACGGCGTGCACCGGCGTGGCCAGGGGCTCGACGAGGGCGGCCTCGATGTCGGTCATGCCGTCGGGTACGCGGTGGACGCGGTCGGCCGGGATGGTGAACAGGTCGGCCATGGCGCCGGGCGTCTGGCAGCCGAAGACCTTCAGCTCCTGGCAGATGTTGTAGCGGCCGGAGCGGCACTGGGGGCACCGGCCGCAGTACAGGTTGGGTTCGATGATCACCCGGTCGCCGGGGGTGAAGTCCTCGGCTCCGTTCCCTGCCGCGGCGACGACGCCTACCGCCTCGTGACCGGGGCGGTAGGGCAGGTCGATGAACGGATGGTGGCCGGCCGCCGCATGGGTATCGGAGCCGCACACGCCGACGACGGTGGCGCGCACCAGGAGTTCGTCGTCCCCGGTGACGGGGGCGGGCACCTGCTCGATGGTGATGTCGCCGAGGGACCGGACGAGCACGCGGCGGATGTGGCTGATCTGCTGGGTCATGGTGGCGGAGTTCCGTTCGGTTCGGGCGTTCACGCGGAGGCGAGGCCGGGCTGGATCTGGATCTTGCGGCCGATGCCCGCCTGGAAGCGGGCGATCGCGTCCGGGAACGCCGCCAGAGGGAGGCGATCGCTGATGAAGACGTCCGGGTCGATGACGCCGGTGGCGAAGAGGTCCGCGGCGCGTTCGAAGCTGTGCAGGACGGCCATGGAGCCGGTGATCGTGATCTCCTGGTTGTAGATCCGGTACGGCTCGATGGTGGCCCGGGTGGCGTAGTCGGCGACCCCGAACTGCAGGTACGTACCGCCCTTGCCGACCCGGCCGAGGGCGTCCTGGATGGCCTGGGCGTTGCCGGTGGCGTCGATGACCACGTCCCAGCCGTGCCGCGGCCGCTCGAGTTCGTCGGCGGACGTGGCACCGGCGGAGCAGCCCAACTGCCGTGCCGTGGCGAGGCGTTCGACGTTGATGTCGACGACATCGACGCTCGCGGCACCGGTGGCCTTGGCGAGCTGGAGCATCATCAGTCCCATGGTTCCGGCGCCGTAGACGAGCACGCGGGAGGCGAGACGGCTGCGCAGGACGTCGTAGCCGCGCACCGCACAGGACAGCGGCTCGATCAGAGCCGCGTCCTCGGTGCGCATGCCGTCGGGGAGGAGCACGCAGTTGGCGACCGGCGCGGCCACGAACTCGGCGGCGGCGCCGGGATGAGTGACGCCGATGGCCGCGTACCGCTCACACAGGTTGTTGCGGCCGAGGCGGCAGTAGTGGCACTCGGAGCAGTACATGTTCGGGTCGACCGCGACGCGGGCGCCCACCGTCACCTCGGTCACCTCGGCGCCGACCGCGACGATCTCTCCGGCGAACTCGTGGCCGGGAACGATCGGCAGGCTGGGCGCGTGCTCGCCCTGCAGGATGTGCAGGTCGGTGCCGCACAGCCCGGTCGCGGCGACCTGGATGACGACCTCGCGGGGGCCGGGGGCCGGGTCTTCGACGATTTGGAGCTCCACCTTGCCCGGAGCGGTGATGACGGCGGCCCTCACTTGACGGCTCCCAGGGACAGGCCGCGCACGAGTTTGTCCTGGGCGGCGAAACCGGCGATGAGGACCGGCAGGGAGACCAGCGTGGCCGCCGCGCACAGCCGGGCCAGGAACAGGCCCTCGTTGGTGATGAAGCCCACCAGGAACACGGGCGCGGTGGACGCCTGCGTCGCGGTGAGGTTCACGGCGAACATGAACTCGTTCCAGCTGAAGATGAAGCAGATCAGCGAGGTGGCGGCGAGTCCGGGCATGGCGACCGGCGCGACGACCCGCCACAGCACGGTGAGCAGGTTGGCGCCGTCGACCTCGGCCGCCTCCAGGATCTCCTTGGGGACCTCGGCGAGGAACGAGCGCATCATCCACACCGCGATCGGGAGGTTCATGGCGGTGTAGAGGATGACCAGCGTCCACACGTTGTCCAGCATCCCGACGTCTTTGACGATCATGTAGACCGGCAGCAGAGCCGCGATGGCCGGGAGGAACTTGGTGGACAGGAAGAAGAACATCACGTCGGTCCACTTCTCGACCGGCTTGATGGACAGCGCGTAGGCCGTCGGCACCGCCAGGGCGAGCACCAGCAATGTCGAAAGGACGCTGGCCATGGCCGAGTTGAGCAGGAAGGGGGTGATGTCCCGGCTGAACAGTGTTTCGTACTGG
Source organism: Streptomyces sp. NPDC002896 (assembly GCF_040295225.1). Taxonomy (NCBI): domain Bacteria; kingdom Bacillati; phylum Actinomycetota; class Actinomycetes; order Kitasatosporales; family Streptomycetaceae; genus Streptomyces; species Streptomyces sp. NPDC002896. The sequence goes on from NZ_JBEOVA010000029.1 coordinate 62,959, forward strand.
TCGAAGGTGAGCGGGGCGAAGGGGGTCGGCGGGTTGGTCGCCGCGTCCGCCTCCTGGTGGAAGGAAGTGAGCACCATCCACGCCACCGGCGCGAAGAACGCCAGCGTGGCGAGCCAGGCGACGAAGGTCCACAGGGGCGACAGCCGCGGCGCACCGCCGTGGTCGTCGTGGCGGCGGAGGAGCTTCTTGAACCTCGCCCCGGGGGCGGCGACTGCTGCGTGAGCGGTCATCGGGATACCTCCTCGCGGAACAGCGACGCGATGGTGCGCAGCGCGAAGGTCGCGATCACGATCGAGCCGATTACGACGACGACACCGGCGGCGGCCGCCTCGCCGTACTCGTACTTGCGGAACATGGTCAGGTAGATCTCGTAGGGCAGGTTGGTCGTCTGCGAGCCGGGGCCGCCCTGGGTGATGGTGTAGACCGAGTCGAAGGTCTGCACGACGTAGATCGTGCCGAGCAGGATGCCCAGCTCGAGGTACTGCCGCAGGTGCGGCAGGGTGATGAAGCGGAAGGTCGCCAGTGCCGACGCCCCGTCCATGCGGGCCGCCTCCAGGACGTCTCCGGGCTGCGACTGCAGGCCGGCCAGGAGGATCAGCATCATGAACGGGGTCCACTGCCAGACCAGCGAGACCACGACGGCGGGCATGGGGTACGAGGACACCCAGTCGACCGTGGGCCCGTTGGAGGCTCCGAAGAGTCGGTAGACGGCGTTGAGGGTGCCGTTGAGCAGGCCGTAGTCAGGGTTGTAGATGGCGTGCTTCCACAGCAGCGCCGCCGCGACCGGCATGACGAGGAACGGGGCGATGAGCAGGGTGCGCGCCAGGCCGCGGCCGACGAACCGGCGGTCGAGCAGCATCGCCAGACCGAGGCCGAGGACCACGCTGATGAGCACCACCGACGCGGTGAGCACGACGGTGTTGAGCACCGCGGTGCGCAGCCGCTCGTCGGTGAAGACGAACTTGAAGTTGGACAGGCCGACGAAGTGGCGGTCGCCCGGCTTGAGGATGTTCCACTGGAAGGTGGAGATGACGAGCGTGGCCACGAAGGGCAGCTGCGTGACGACGATGGTGAAGACCAGCGCCGGCAGCAGCGGGATGCGGCGCTTCCACTTGCTGATGCCCGAGGACTTCCGGGTACGGGCGGGTGGCGGTGCTGTCTTGGGGGGAGCAGTGAGCGTGGTCATGGACTTTCCTCCGCCAGTGACGGCCGGGTAGGGGGAGCGGTGCCCGGCCGGGGGGAGGGCCGGCCGGGCGGTTCGTGCGGGTCACTGGTAGTTCTTGGCGACGTCCTCGGCGAGCTTCTGGCCGTCGTTGAGCGCCTTGTCCACGCTGGTCTTGCCGGCGATGGCGGCGGAGATCTCCTGGGTGACCTTGGTTCCCAGGTCCTGGAACTCGGGGATGGCCACGTACTGGATGCCCACGGTCGGCCTGGGCTGGACGCCCGGGTTGGCCGGGTCGGCTCCCTCGATGGACTTCAGGGTGATGTCACCGAACGACGAGGCCGCCTTCTGGTACTGCGGGATGTCGTACGTGCTGGCCCGCTTGCCGGCCGGGACGCGCGCCCAGCCGAGCTTCTCGCCGACCAACTTCTCGTACTTCTTGCTGGAGGCCCACAGCATGAACTTCGAGGCGGCATCGGCGTTCTTCGTGGTCTTGGGCATGGCCCACGCCCAGGCCCACAGCCAGCCGCTGCTCTTGGTCTCGACGGTCGGCGCGTAGGCGTAGCCGACATGGCCGGCGATCTTGCTGGAGCTGGAGTCCTCCAGCGGCCCGGCCGCGCTGGTCGCGTCGTACCACATCGCGACCTTCTTCTGGCTCATCGCGTTGAGGCACTCGGTGAACCCGGCCTGCGGGGCGCCCGCCTCACCGTGCTTCTTGACCAGGTTGACGTAGAAGTTCGTCGCCTTCTTGAACGCCGGGCTGTTGACCTGCGCCTTCCAGTCCTTGGTGAACCAGGTGCCGCCGAAGGTGTTGACCACGGACGTCAGCGGCGCCCCGAGTTCGCCCCAACCGGCCAGACCGCGCAGGCAGATGCCCCGCATCCCCGGCTCGGCGCCGTCGACCTTGGCCGCGATGTCGGCGATCTGCTGCCAGGTCGGGTGCTCGGGCACCGTGATGCCCTTCGCCTTCATGACGTCCTTGTTGTACATGAGCATGGAGGACTCGCCGTAGAACGGCAGGGCGTAGAGCTTGCCGTCGGAGCCGGACAGCGACTGCACCATCGGCTTGAGCAGGTCGCTCTTGTCGAAGCTCGCGTCCTTGTCGGCGTAGGAGCCGAGCTCGTGCAGCCAGCCGTTCTTGGTCCAGATGGGTACCTCGTAGGCGCCGATGGTGGCGACGTCGTACTGGCCGGCCTGGGTGGCGATGTCCTGGGTGACCTTGTCGCGCAGCTCGTTCTCGGGAAGGACCGTGAAGTTCACCTTGATACCGGTGTCCTTCGTGAACGTGTCCTTCGTCAGCTTTGCGATGTCCTCCATCTGTGGATTGCCGACCATCAGCACGTTGATGCTCTTGCCGCCGCCCGACGACCCGCCGGCTCCGGCTCCGGAACAGGCAGTGGCGAGGAGGGCGGTGGCGGCGGCGCCGGCTATGAGGGCGTATCTGGTCGATCTCATGACGGGGGACCTCTCGTACGGGTGGCTCGGGAAACGGGCGTAGGGGGCTCCCGCGGCGGCTCCGCTCGTCGGGAGCAGCCGCTCAGCATGGTTCGTCGGGACCTCGACTGAGGCTCGGCTGGGGAGGGAGGGGAGGGGTGGGTGTGCGGCCCTGGGGTGTCGGGCGCGGTATCGATGGCGGAATTATTAGCAGGAGACTGCGCCGTTGTTAACACATCTTGCGAGAAAAGTTCTCTGAATCTATCGTCGAGCCGTCTCGCAGGAGGGTGCGGGACGCCTTCGTCCCTCCACCTCCGGTCGCCGCCGAGGCGGCTGATGACCAGGTCACGGGGGGAGTACCGAACAGCCCCGGCCCTCGACCGTGCCGCCGCAGTCCCCGAGGAGTCCCGCATGAGTGCCAGACCGGACAGATCGGAAACCGCAGACAAGCCCGCTGTCGTCGTCGGAGACGCGCTGGTGGGCCTCACGCGCCCCCGCGGTGAAAGCGTCGCCCGCTCCCACCGTGTCGACGACCTCGACTCGTAAGCACACCCGGGTGGAGCCAGGCGTCCGGATACGGCTGAGCTCGCACGGCCGCCGTCGTACGCCGTGGAGATCGCGGCCGACACCTGCACCCGCGCGGGCGCCTAGCCGCCGTACCGCCGCGAGGGCGTGCAGACCCCGGCGTTGCCCGTGGCCCGGGCCGTTCCGGGATCTCTGTCGATCCCTTATGCCGCGGACTCGCTCGGTACTCGCTCCGTACTCACTCCGCGGTCTCGGGCGCGTCCAGGCGCGCCCAGATCGGCCCGAGAGCCTCCAGGGCCTCCCGGTACACCTCGTACGCCTCGTCGAGTACGGCGACCCGGTCGGCGTCGGGTTCGTGGCGTCTGAGCACGGCGGCGCCGGCGCGCGGGTCCGTCACGTCGTCGAGCAGTCCGACGGCGGTGGCGGCAAGCAGGGCCGCTCCCCTGGCGGCACTCTCCTGCACGTCGGTCACCACGACCGGCCGCCGCAGAGCATCGGCGAACATCTGGCTCCACACCTCGCTGTGCGCGGCGCCGCCGGTCAGCCGGGCCGCCCCGGTGATCCGCAGCTTCGAGCAGAGCGCGTCGACGTGCCAGCGGTGATTGAGAACGACACCCTCCATCAGGGCCCGCAGCAGGTGGCCGCGGCCGTGCCAACCGCGCAGGCCGAGGAACGTCCCGGACGTGGGATGCGGGTGCGGAGAGCCGTAGACGAACGGGTGGAACAACACCTCCGACGGACCGTCCAAGTGCGCCTCGACCTCTCGGCCGATCGCCTCGTGGACGCCGTCGCGCTGCTCGGCCGGTGCGCCCGTCACCCGCAGGAACCACTCCAGGTTCGCGACCGAGGCGGGTGAGGTGGACATGGTCATCCACTGCCCCGGGCGGACGAAGTGACGGACCTGCCAGCGCGGGTCGACGACGGGGCGCTCGCTGATCACCTGATTGATGCTGAACGACCCGGCGATCAGACACAGTTCGCCCGGCGCCGTGCCACCGATCCCGAGCGCGGCGGCATCGACGTCATGGGCGCCCGTGACGACGGGGGTGCCGGCGGTGAGCCCGGTGAGCGCCGCGGCCTCGCGGGTCACGGTTCCGCTCACCGCGTCGCAAGCCAGGACGGGCGGCAGCAGGCCGGCGAGCGCGCCGAGGCCGTACAGGTCGAGCAGCTCCGGCGAGTAGCCGCCCCGCCGCATGTCGGTGAACGAGGCACTGGCGTCCGTGGGATCGGTGGCCACCGCGCCCGTCAGCCTGAGGCGCAGCCAGTCCTTGCAGGACAACAGCCAACGGGCCTGCTGAAGCACTCCCGGTTCATGGCGGGCGAGCCAGGTCAGCAGGGCGGCCGGGGAACCCGTGAAGGGGACCGTGCCCGACAACGCCAGGGCACGGGACCAGACCGGAGCGCCCCGCCACTCCTCCAGCACCGGTTCGGCGCGCGTGTCCATCGCCACGATCGCGGCCCGTACACGCCGGCCCCGCTCGTCGACGGCGTACAGCCCGTCGCCGTGCCCGGCCAGTCCCACCGCGGCGACGGCCCGCCCCGCGTCCGGTCCCGCCTCGGCGAGACAGGCGGCGATGGCCTGATACGCCGTCCGCCACACGTCGTCCATGTCCCGCTCGACCCAATGGGGCTGAGGGGTGTCCAGCGGCAGCGTGCCGCTGCCCCGCGCCACCGGTCGGCCTGTGGCGTCGAACAGCACGGCCTTGGTCACGGTGTGTCCCGCATCGAGACCGAGCACCAGGTCACGCGCCAATGCTCACACCCACCCCAGTTCGCGGCCGTTGATCGCCCCGGCGCACCGGCCGCCCGCGGCGAGTGTCTGTTGCGCCGCGTGCTGTTCCGCCTTGATTCCCGACGAGTCGACGCTGCGGACCGTACCCGCCAGGAATGAAACGGTCACCGACGACCAGAACGCGCAATGCGGTCTCCTCGTGTGTCGAAGCCATACCGCCCACGGGGTTCGTGTCTCCTTAATGTTCGATGGGAAGAGGGTGCGTTGAGACCGGGCCGCGGTGGGGAGCGGTACTGCGTGGCAGCAGACAGCAGCCCCGTACCGTCGCTGCTGCTGGCAGGCTAAGAGGGGCCGGAGTGTTCCCGGTAGCAGACCGACCCGGTACGGCGAGCTTGCGCAACCGCGGCGAGACGGCCGAAGGAGAACGCGGACATCTCCTCCTGCCAGCCCTGCAGTGATCGGACAGCGACCTCGCAGTGCTCGTCCGGGTCCAGAACGATGCTGTCGATCTGCGCTTGGGTGAGCCGGCCGCCGTCGAAGACGAAGCCGACCTTGTGGGTGTTCCAGTCGCCCAGCGGGGGCAGGAAGTGCATGGCCAGTAGTTTCGGCTCGTCGGCGATGCGTAGGCCTGTCTCTTCCAGGCACTCGCGTACCGCACACTCCCAGGGCGTCTCACCCGGGTCCATGTTCCCGCCCGGCCACTGCCACAGCGCCGGGTTGCGGGCGGCGCGCAGCTGGATCGGACGGTCGGCCTCGTCGGTGACGTAGAAGCACCCATAGATGGTGGCCTTGGGCAGGGTGGCGATGTACTGCTCGGGAGGGATCCATGTGCCGCTCATTCGGTCTCCAGAGATTCAGCGCCACAGGTATGGGTGACGCGGGCGTGAGGTACTGAGATGCGCGAGGGCTGTGGTCAGGCTCTGGCTGTGGTGGTGTGACCTGGTGCCGATCACGCGTCCGTCACGGCGCCCTGGTCGTCGGCGGACCTTCAGTGCCAGCAGGCGTGGCTGGCCGCGCTGTGTACAGGCATCTCCGCGCTCGGCGCTGTGGACCGCAGCGCTGACGTCCTCGAACTCGGGGATGAGGGATCCCGGCAGGGCGGCTGCATGGCCGGCGGATGGGGTGGTCTTCCTGTCGGCGCCGTGCGGTCCGTTGGTCCCGTCCTGGTGATCATCGGCGGCCGTCTGCCCGGGCCAGGTCCCCGGCCGCCGTCAGGTTCGGGTCCGCGTCTGGCCCTTTCACGGCAGGCGCCAGCGGACGGCAGGCGCCAGCGGACGGCAGGCGCCAGCGGGACGGCGGGCAGGGGCGGACAGCGGGGAGGACACGGCGCGGGCTGCCGGCGGCTCCTTGTGGCGGCCGTGGATCACGGCAGGTCCCTCGGGCCGTACAAGGCGGCCCTCTGACCGGTCGCCAATGCCCAGTAGCGGTCCCCGTAGCTCCAGTGCCACCACTCGGTGGGGTAGTTCACGAGTCCAGCCGCGGACAGGGCGCTGCCGAGCGTGTTCCGGTTCGCCCTGGCCAGTGGGCTTATCGAGTCGGCTGCGGTGTAGCAGGCGCCGCTGCTCTCCTCCGGGCTCGCGTTCATGCGCGTTCCCATGTCCAGCTCCAGTCGGTCAGCGTCGACGAGGGTCACATCGACGGCGGCGCCCGCACTGTGCGGTGCGATCTGCGGGGGAGAGACATACCGGCTGGCGGCCTCCCGGATCCGGGCGGGCGTCCAGTCCGGGTTGCTCCCGCTCAGCTCGGCGGCGTACTCCTCGAAGTACTGCCGCTGCAGCGCCGGCGGTCGGTAACCCTCGACGAGCAGCAAGCGCAGCCCGTCCGGCAGCAAGGACTGGGCGTCCACTAGCCGGTCGAGTACCCCCTGGCGCAGATACGCGAAGGCGCCGGCCGGGTCCTGCTTGCGGTCATCGACCAGCAGCGCACCGTGCGTGCGGACGTCGACCAGGCTCTCTCCGCAGTCGTCTACCGGAATCGCGGCCACACGCCGATCGGACATCAAGACGATGCTCATCAATCCTCCCAGTCCCATGAGTCGAAGTACGCCGTCGTGCCGGTGCGGCGTGCCTCCATCACGACACCGGCCCGGTGGTCCCGAAACCTCGTCGGCCACTGTCCAGGTCCTGGGCCGAAGTCCGCTTGCGGTGCGGTCATCACTGGGGATCCTCCGTGCGGGTTGTATGGGCCGGGTGAGGCAGAGGCCAGGACAGCGTGGTGTCGCCGGTGTCGCCGCTGACCCACTGCTCGCCGTGGCTGTCGAAGTGGATGCGGTAGGAGTTGGGTTTGCCGGCGGATCGCCACAGGGCAGCGATGGTCTGGATCTCGTCCCAGATATCCATTGCTGCCCTCCTCCGCCTTGATGCGGTTCAGGAAGGCGTGGGAGATGAAGACCCTCTCGAAGCCGTGGCCGGGACGGTGCCCGAACTCCACCGCGCGCAGGACGGCTTGGAGCCGACCGCCGACCGTCTTACTGATGACCGCGAGGCCGGGCCAGGACGGCGATGTCCCGCTGACGTGCGCCAGCGCCCGGCCTTCCGGTGCGAGTTGCTCCCCCCAGGCTTCGGCGACTCGGGGGACGGCGTAGGAGACGAACAGGCGGTCGTAGGGGGCTCCTGCCGGCCACCCGGCTTCGCCGTCGCCGGTCACGGCCGTGGGGTGGTGGCCGAGGTCAGCCAATCGTGCCCGGGCGGCCGCGGTGATGTGCTCGTCCCGGTCAAGGGTGACCACACCGCCGCCGCCACTGATCCAGCACGAGACGGCTGCCGTGACGCCGGCGCCCGTGCCGACGTCGAGGACCCGGTCACCGGGCCGCAGTTCGAGGTCCTGGAGCAGAGCGGCGGTCATGCCGACCGTGCTGGACATCGAGGTGATCGCCCCGCCCGACCGGGCACCCCGTACCCGGCCGAGGATCGGCTCCTCGGAGTGCTGGATCAGCACACTCTCCCCGCCGTACAGCAGTCCGAGCAGCTCCTCACGGTCGCCCGGTACGGACCAGTCCAGCATGTCCCATCGCGGGGGTTTCTCCTCCGGCCGGCTGCGCCGCACGTAGGCCTGCGGCATCAGCACTTCCCTGGGGAGCGCTCGCAGCGCCTCGCGCACGGGCCCCTGCCGTAGTTCCCCTGTGCCTTCGAGACGGGCGACCATCGCTGCTCGTGCGTCCGCCGCGCGCTGCGATGCGACGGAGAGGCCGTCCTGAGCCGGTGTGGGGTCGGTCGTCATGCCCACCCCATCTCGGAATAGGCGCGGCCTTCGAGGATGCTCGCGATTGAGGCCCGTGTGTAGGGAACGACGTTGTCCGGCAGTGCGGCCGGGTCCCACCACTGCCAGCGCACGCACTTGTCGGGTTCACACAACGTCGGCTCGCCACCCCACCGCAGCGCCTTGAAGATGATCTGCATGCGGGGCCGGTCGCCTGGCTGGTCGACCAGATGCATCACGTGCGCGAACTCAAGGTCTGCGGGGTCGATCACGAGACCGGCTTCTTCCTCCGCCTCGCGCACGAGGCACGACCGCGCGCTCTCCTGCTCGCAGTGTCCGGCCAAGTAGTGCCAGAGGTCTGCGGCGTAGGCGGAATCGGGATGCCGCAGCCCGAGCAGGATCCTCCCCTCGGTGTCCTGCAAGAGCAGATGCACGCCTACGACGTTGAGCACCGTCCCGGCCGGGTCCTTCGCGGAGGACTGCCTCGGCACCTGCGGCCGGCGCACCGCGGCAGGCCGAGCAAGACGCCCCGGGCCGGAGACCGGTGGACTGGGGTGCTGCTTCTGGTGCTGCTGGACCAGGGCGAGGGTGGAGGGGCCGAGCGGAAGGCGAGGCATGATCTCCGGGCGGAACCAGGCCAGCATCACGCCCTCGTGCAAGGTCAGATCCGCGGGGTCCCCGTTCCACAGACCGGCGTACACCTGGATCGGCACGGTGGTGCCAACCGTGGCCGTGGCGCTTTCGATGGCAAAGGGCTCCAGCACGGTCATGTCGAGGCCTGCCTTCTCCATCAGCTCCCGCCGGAGGGTGTCCTCCAGCGAGGCATCCCCCGTCTCGCGGCCGCCTCCGAGCAACGCAAACGTGCCCGGCGACCAGATGCCGGGAACGTTGTCTCGCAGATGCAGCAGGTATTCGCCCGCATCGTTGTAGATCAGCGCCGAGGCGTTCACCGGCTCGGCTTGACCGTCGAGCCCGGAGCCCGCGAGTTTGGCGCGCAGCGTCGGTGAGCTGACCTGGTCGAAGGTGCGCCACTCCCACCCGGAGACCTCCTCGGCCTGAAGGGCGATCTCGGGAGTGTCGTGGGCCAGGTTGAAGGCGAACCGGAAGTCGTAGTGCGCGTGAGCCGGTTCGCCCTTGGCGGCGCTGGCATCGATGCCGTGGACGTCGATGTCGACGGGCCCATCAAGGAACTCGGGTGTGAGGCACAAGGCTTCGGGCACGATCCCGGCCTCTTCATGCACCTCACGCAGCGCTGCCCCGACGAGGGTGCTGTCCCCGGCCTCGACGTGGCCGCCCGGCGCGAGGACCTTGCCGCTGGCCTTGTGGTGGATGTGCAGAACGCGGCGGGGGCGGTCGATCACGACGCCGCTGCATGTGATGTGTCCCGGCAGCGTCGAGCGGCTCGTGGGATCGTCCGCCTCATCGAGCGCGGCCGACAGACCGGCAAGGCGATCGCGTTCGCCGGGATGACGGTCCAGGTAGGAGTTGACGAGGTCACGGATGTGGGATCGGGTGGGCGGCATGTAAGCACCTCACGGGCTTGGGGGAGTGGGTGGCGGCGGCCCCGGCGTGCGGCACGGCGGGCAGGGCGGCGGGTGTGTCATCACCCCACCTCCTCTCATGCGGCGGCGGAGCGGGGCTGGTAGCCGCCGGCGTGGAGGGTGAATATGGCGGCGTAGTGGCCGCCGAGGTCCATCAACTGGTCGTGGGAACCCGCCTCGGCGATGCGCCCGCTGTTTGCCAGGCGAGCCGTCCGATCTGACGGCCGCGGGCGCAGGGGGAGCGGGGCGGGCCGCGGCACCGGTACGCGGCTGTCGAGGGGGTTTGCATCGGTGGACTCGCTCATGCTGCCCACCTCGTATCCGGGCGTGCTGAACGGCGGGTGAAGGTGTCTACGTCGCGTACGTCAAGCGCGGACAGGATCGCGGCCGGCCGGTTCTGTTCGAATCCCCAGGGCTGGTTCACGGGGGTAGGTACAGGCTTCATGATGACCTCCATCGGGGCGCTCGGGTGGCACTGGTGCTCTAAAAACGCGTCTGATCCGGGGTCGTCACGGCTTTTTCGGTGGCAGCTTGTGAACGTATGTTCTGATGTGGCCGGTTGGTCGTGAAGCGCTGGGCTCGGCGCGTCCCAAACTCGTTCGAACGGGCTTGGCTCACTCCGTCGAGGGATTGCCAGGGTGCTGTTGCACGCACGCGGTGCGGGCGTGGCCGGCCGGGCCGTGGGCGGCGAGCCGAGGCCCTTTCAAGGCGAGGTGCCCTGCAACAGCGCGGCTAGGTGCCCGGGCGGTCATGCTTGCCGAGCATCTTGACGGCCAGTTCCGGATGGGCCTTTGTCCGCTACGCGTTCGGTCGCTGCGCCTGGTGCTGCCGGCGGTACAGGGCGATGGCGGTCTCGGTCGGGTAGTTGGGGACGGCGATGGTTTCACCGGTGTCTTTGGCTACGACGATTTTGCTGCCGCCTGGAGATGAGGGCCGCGGTTGGCCTGTGGTGTCAGTGGTGGGCGGGAAGGTTGCGTACACCAAGTAGCCGATGTCGAATTCGTGGACGTGCATGGGGGCCGGGGTTCCGTCGGGCAGTTTGGGCTGGGCGTAGCGGCTGCGGACGATGGCCAAGGCTTGTTCGGGGGTCTTCGGGGGAACCGGGTTGTCCGGGGTCATGAGCGGGTCTCCTTGCCGTGGCGGTCGTATAGGGCTGAGTGCCGGATCGGGTAGCGAAGCTGATCCGCCCCCGCCGGGCACTGGGAGGGTCGCCCTGGCTGCCTCGCAGCAGGTGCTTGCGAAGGTATTCCGATTCGCCGTCTATCGGCATGCCGGCGTCCTGGGCGGGGCGGGCGATCGCCGGAGGCCCGACGGCGACGAACCAGCCGTCTGGCGTCCAGTCGTGCGGGACGATGCCGGTGTGCGCCCCCCACAGCCCCGTCGTACACCCGGGTCCGCCCGGGACGTCCGGCTTTGGTCAAGCCCAGCGTGTAGCCAAGCCCAGCGTGCAGCCAGCCTGGCGCGCAGCAGTGCGCCGCCGTCCAGGTCGGCATCGGCGAGACGCGCGCGTCGGTGTCGGAGTGGACCTCGGTCCAGTGATCACGGGGAGCCTGGCGCGTCGGTGAACCGGGCCGCAGGTCGGCCCGGCCGCCGCTAAGACAACGACGAACCGTCGGGCCTTGGGGGTTAGTCGGCAAATGCGGCAATACGTGCCGGCCACTACGGAGTGAGGATGTCCGGCTTCGAGCGCCGGGCTGCGAACCGCCATGTGGCCCCCACGTCTGCGGTGCGACGCCAGGTTCTGAACAGCGGCTTCTGTATTGGCTATCGGCTCTCGGCTATCGGTTATCGGCGCGAGTTCAATCGCGAGCGGGAGGCGCGGCGTACGCGTCGTGAGCGGCGGGGGCGGAGCAGAGCACGGACGCTTCAGCGGGCCCTGGTGTCCGAACTGGCCCGCCCGGGCTCGGCCGCGGCCCCGAAGTAGTCGCCGCCCTTGCGCCTGACGTCGTCGGTTCCCCAAGCCCTGCCGCCGGCGGTCGGCAGCTTGGCCATCCGCGGTATGTGCTTGGAGCAGTGGATGTAGGCCTCCTCGACCTCGATCTCGACCCACACCTGGGGGCGACGCCCGGGTACCGGATCGTGGGGGAGATCCGGGTGCGCGGTGCGCATGTCGTCGTCCGAGACGAGGCGGGCGGTGCCGTTGACGTGCAGGCCTATGCGATCACGGAGGAAGTCGATCATCAGGATGCCGACGTGGGGGTTCTCGCGGATGTTGCCGAGGCTCGCCATGACGCCGTTGCCGCGGTACTCGGGGTAGGCCAGCGAGCGTTCACCGAGCACCTGGAGGAACCCCGCCGGCCCGGCGCGGAAGGTGCTGTCGCACTCGCCGCGGCCGTCCGACGTGGCGAGGAAGAACATCTCCTGGCGCGCCACGAACTCGCGCATCCGCGAGTTGAGCCGGTCGAGAACCTGCTCGTCGTAGAACCGGTCGGCTCGGACAGAAGTGCCCAACTCCCGCTGGATCTGGTGCTCGCCGTGGCTTCCGGGCCGCTCTGCGCGCTCATCGTGGTGCAACGATTCTCCTGTGGCAGTGCTTGGGAGGGCGGTGGGTTTCTCGTAACAGGACCCGGGGAACCAAGAAGCGATCATTGCCAGCGCGGATGGCTTGGCCGCCGGCGTGCTCACCATCTGGGCCTGCAGGTTGACGCGCCCGGTGCCAGACGGCCTTCCGGAGGCGCCGCCGCCGGACCCTGCGCGGCCATCAGCCGGCACCGGGATGGTCAGCTGCGTCAGGTGGGGGGCTTGCAGCTCATTGCAGGTCTCCCAGGATCGATGCTGTCTGGCGGGGGGCAGGATGGCGATTTTCGGGCCGGTCCCGGTGGTTGACCCGACCCCCGGAAAGTCGGCTGACAGTCTAGGCGACGGGGTCGGCGACTTCGCCAGGCGTGAGCTACGCGATCTCCTCCTTCATATCGGTGTGTTGCGGGTAGCGGAAACAGGTGGCTGACTGCATGGCAGCGGTCATAGGCGACATAGCAGCGGTCGTAGGCGAAGTGGTCCGCCAGGAACGCGGCTTGGTCCGCGGACGGTCATGATGGGCACAGCCGGGCACCACGACTATCCCACTACGGCTGACTCCTGACGGACGAACGCGAGGATGTCGGGGACCGCTTCGCGCAGGCTCCCGAAGTGACGGTGTACGCCTGCCACCCCGATCGGTGCGTTCACGCCCCACACCGTCATACCGGCCCGTAGCCCTGCCTCCACTCCGGACGGGGCGTCCTCAATGACCAGGCAGTTGGCTGGCTCGGTACCGAGTTGCTCGGCGGCCAACAGGTAGGGCACGGGCGACGGTTTGCCCTCCTCCACCGCGGCGGCGTCCACAATGACGCGCGGCACCGGTAGGCCCGTCCGAGTAAATCGCCCACGCACCCGATGCTCATAGTTCGAGGTCACCAGCGCCCACGAACCCGACGGCAGGGCCTCCAGCAGCGCCGATACGCCGTCGAAGGCCGTATAGAGGCCGGACCGAACGTCGTCGTCCTCCAGTTCGTGCAGCACAGCCAGGCACTCCTTCGGGTCCTGGTCCGGAGCCACCTCCGCGAAGGTCTCCATCGGCCGCGTCCGCAGCGCCACCCGATAGACCTCAGCCGCGTCCAATCCGTAGCGCTCCGCCAGGGTTTCCCAGACCCGGCGTTGGTTGTCCACGGCGTCGATCAACGTCCCGTCGACATCGAAGAGGACGAACTTCCTGGGGCCGGGCCGCACAAGCTCATTGGTCACGCCGTGATCATGCCAGGGGCCTTGAAGACCACTTACGTGACGGTGCAGCCGGTGTCGCGTCATGCTGCGGCGTTGAGTACCACGCGGAAGCGGGCCTTGCCCGCGCGCATGTGCTGACAGGCCTTGGGAGCCTCGGAGAGCGGGAAGGTCTCGATGCCAACCTGGGTGCCGTTGGCGGCGCCGAAGGCGAGGTTGTCCTCGTTCGCGATCGAAGTGCCGGTGAGATGGCCCTGGATGGTCCGGGTGATCAGCTCGCCGGTCTGTGCCTGGACGGGGTCCGGCGCGGCGCCGAGGACAGTGAGCTTGCCGCGCGGAGCGAGCCCTGCCACGAGAGGGCTCATCGACGACCCGCTTGCGGCGGTGGCGAGGACCGCCGCGGCGCCGCCGAGGCCCTGCAGGGCGTCGGCCGGCGAGTGGCGGTGGGAGGGCAACCGGATGCCGAGTCGGATCGGTTGCCGTCCCACCGCCGCCCCGCCTGCCGGCACACCGGATCAGGCGGGAGGCCGGGATCAGACCGCCGGGGCCGGGTAGGTCGGGTACTCCACCCCGGAGACGTGCTGGACGACGCGGATGACCTGGCAGGAGTAGCCGAACTCGTTGTCGTACCAGAGGTAGAGGATCGCGTTGTCGTCCTCGACCTTGGTGGCGCCGGCGTCGACGATCGAGGCGTGACGCGAGCCGATGAAGTCGCTCGAGACCGCGTCGGGAGCAGTGGTGAAGTCGATCTGGCGCTTGAGCGGCGAGGTCAGCGACACGTTGCGGAGGTAGTCGAGGACCTCATCGCGGGTGGTCTCGCGCCCGAGCCGCAGGCTGAGGATCGCGATCGAGACGTCCGGCACCGGGACACGAATCGAGCTGCCGGTGATCGGCGCCTTGAGGTCGGGCAGCGCCTTGGCGACGGCGGAGGCCGCACCCGTCTCGGTGATGACCATGTTGAGCGGCGCCGAGCGGCCGCGGCGGTCGGCCTTGTGGTAGTTGTCCAGCAGGTTCTGGTCGTTGGTGAACGAGTGGACGGTCTCCACGTGGCCGCGCAGGACGCCGTACTCGTCCGCCATCGCCTTCAGCGGCGGGACGATCGCGTTCGTGGTGCAGGACGCGCAGGACAGGATCTGCTCGTCCGGCTTGATCGTGTCGTGGTTGACGCCATGGACGATGTTGGGGACGTCGCCCTTGCCCGGCGCGGTCAGGACGACCTTGTCGACGCCCGGGCGGAGGTGCTTCGACAGGCCCTCGCGGTCGCGCCACTTGCCGGTGTTGTCGATGAGGATGGCGTTCTTGATGCCGTACGCCGTGTAGTCGACCTCCGAAGGGTCGTTGGCGTAGATCACCTTGATCTCGTTGCCGTTGGCGATGATCGTGCTGTTCGCCTCGTCGACGGTGATCGTGCCCTGGAACTGGCCGTGTATGGAGTCGCGGCGCAGCAGCGAGGCGCGCTTGACGATGTCCTGGTCACCGCCCTGGCGGACGACGATGGCGCGCAGCCGCAGGCCGTTGCCGGATCCGGACTTCTCGATCAGCAGGCGGGCCACGAGGCGGCCGATGCGGCCGAAACCGTAGAGGACGACGTCGCGTCCCTCGCCGCGCTCGATCTTGTTGGCACCCGTGGCGCCGGCGACGGCCTCGGCGGTGAACTCCTCCACCGACAGACCGCGGTCTTCGGTCTTGTAGGTCGCGGCGAGCATGCCGATGTCGATCTGGGAAGGGCCGAGATCGAGCGTGGTGAGAGCCTGCAGGAACGGCAGTGTCTCGGTGACGGAGAGTTCCTCGCCGGCGATCTGCCGGGCGAATCGGTGGGTCTTGAGGATGCTGACGACCGACTTGTTCACCAAGGAGCGGCTGTGAAGCAGGACCGTGACGTCCCGCTCCCTGTGCAGCTTCCCGATGATCGGGATCATCGACTCCGCGATCTCTTCGCGGTGCTTCCAGTTGGTGAACGAGTCCTCGATGAGAGTCACAAGTTTATCTTTCGAGCTAGGCGGCGCTCATATGCTAACCCCTCGCTACTTTGATCGATCAAACGGTGTCAGCTGAGCGGGATGCCGTATCCGGCCCCCTGGCTGCACCAGGACGGGGAACGGCCGCCGTGTGGCGTAAAGGTGCGCGAGTTGCGGCCACGATGAGGCCCGTTTCCAGGCCTCCGCCGCCGGGCTCCGAAGCCACGGACTGATGGCCGACTCCCGGTGACGACGAGTGGCAATGACTGCCCTCGGGTCGTGCCGTGGTCACCGTGCCGGGGAGAGTGCGGCCGATCGGCCGGGCGTCGAGCCGCATGAGGCGGCCCGGTTTCGACTGCCGCACATACGGACAAATTCATGTAGAAACCCATGCACTATTCTTTTTGCTGGCGAAGTTCTCATACTCTTCGCGAAGCCGATAAGCGGCGTGATCGCCGCGGCCACGTTCCGGTGAGGGAAGTGATCCAGATGGGGCTCGCGGGGGATGCCACCGGTCCCTCGGGTGCCCGTGAGCGGTTCCTGCAAGGCGAGCTGATCGAGGGGGGTGTGCGAGGCCTCATCCTCAGTTCGTGGCAGCGCTGTCAGCTGCTGGGGCTCTCGCCGGACCAAACCGTGCTTCCCTACCGGGAGGACATCGATCTTGACAGTCGGCTCGTTCGCGCGGCCCGGCCGGTGCTCGACTGGCTGCAGTCCACATTTGCGGGCAGCCGGATGAACGTGGGCCTCGCGGATGGAGGCGGGACGGTGGTTCAGCGCCGTTTCGGCGAGCCGTCCATGGCCAGGCAGCTCGCTCCGATCCAGAGCGTTCCAGGGTTCGTTTTCACCGAGCAGGTCGCAGGCACCAACGGCATCGGTATCGCGCTGGCGGAAAGGCGACTCTGCCAGGTCTACGGGGCTGAGCATTTCGCGGAGCGCTCGCAATCAAATGCCTGTTCCGCAATTCCTGTCCGGGACCCGCTCAGCGGACGTATCGAGGGCATCCTCTCCCTCGGATGTTCGCGTACCGATGCGGACCCCGTGATGGACATCCTGATACGCGAGGCGGCCGATGCCATCGAACGCCGACTGCTGGAGCAGAACTCGGCACGGGAGCGCGACCTCCTGCGGGCTTATCTCGATGCCAGGCGCCGAGGGCGGATCGGCGAGGCTGCGACCCTGAAGGGGCAGCTGATAGGGGTGGAGGAGCTGGTTCGGAGCGGGCTGGACCGGCGTGATCAGATGATCCTCATGGAGAAGGCCGCCGAGCTGATCTCCTCGGCCCAGCGGGCCGGCGTCGAGGTTTCTCTGTCCCACGGTCGGCGGGTCACCCTCGTGAGCCATGTGGTGACGAGTTCCTCCGGCGTGGAAGGTATGGCCGTCGAGGCCGTCCTTCACGAGGACTCACCGCAGCTTCGACTCGACGTGCCCGCGTACGTCGGCATGCCGCTCGGCTTCATGGGGCAGTCTGCCGGGCCATCATCCGCCGTCCCGTCGCCGAGGCTCCTCCCCGGGGTCGCACCCATCCGGGCCGCCACGGTGGAGCCCCCGACCGCCCGCAAGGCTGCCGCGTCGGCCATCACCGACGACAGCGCCATCACCGACGACAGCACCGATGACGTGGCCGACCCGCGCTTGATGCTGCTCGGTGAGCCGGGAGTAGCAGTCCACGCCGTCGCGGCACGACACCGCCTGGAGCTGCTCTCCGAGGCCAGCACGCGCATCGGAACCACCTTGGACGTGAGCCGCACCGCTCAGGAACTCGCCGAGATGGCCGTCCCGCGCTTGGCCGATTTCGTCACCATCGACCTGCCCGACGCCGTACTTCGCGGTGAGGAGTCCGCCGATCCCCGAAGGGACCTGCGTCGCACGGTGGTCCATGGCATACGCGACGACTGTCCCTTCTATCCCGTCGGTGAGCGGATCGATCTACGCCCCACCACACCCCAGCTCCGTTGCCTGGCCAGCGGGCAGGCGGTGCTGGAACCCGATCTGAAAGTCGCCGCCGGCTGGCTTGCGCAGGACTCCGCGCACGCCGAGCGCCTGCTTGCGTGGGACGTCCACTCCCTCATCACCGCTCCGCTTCTGGCGCGCGGCATCGTCCTGGGCGTCGCCAGCTTCTACCGCTCGCAGGACCCCGCTCCCTTCGGGGACGACGATCGCTCGCTGGCCCAGGAACTCGCCACCCGCGCAGCCATCTGCATCGACAACGCCCGCCGCTACACCCGCGAACACACGACGGTCCTGGCCCTGCAGCGCAGTCTGCTCCCGCATCGAGTGCCCGAGCAGGACGCCGTCGAGGTCGCACATCGATATCTGCCCGCCGAGTCCGGAGTGGGAGGTGACTGGTACGACATCATTCCGCTCTCCGGCAGCCGCGTCGCCCTTCTCGTCGGCGACGTCGTAGGCCACGGGCTGCATGCCGCCGTCACCATGGGGCGACTGCGCATCGCCGCACGCAACTTCGCCGAGCTGGACTTCGCCCCCGACGAACTCCTCACCAAGCTCGACAATCTCGTGGCCCGCCTCGACCGTGACGAGGGCGGCGAGGAATCCGCCGGAGACGGCACCGGCATCATCGGCGCCACCTGCCTGTACGCCATCTACGACCCCACCGCGCAACACTGCACATTGGCCCGCGCCGGCCACGTCCCACCCGCGCTGGTTCACCCCGACGGCACCGTGACCTTCCCCGACCTTCCTGCCGGACCGCCTCTCGGACTGGGCGGCCTGCCCTTCGAAACCGCCGAAGTCCCCCTCCCCGAAGGCAGCCAGCTGGTCCTCTACACCGACGGGCTCGTCCAAGGCCGCCACCGCGACATCGACGCGGTGTTCGGCCAGCTGCGCCGCGCCCTGGCCCACCCGGACCGCGCACCCGAGGACACCTGCAAGGCGGTCCTGGAGACCGTGGTACCCGAACACCCTGGCGACGACATCGCGCTGCTCGTCGCCCGTACCCACGCCATGGACCCCGACCGCATCGCCGTCTGGGACCTGCCCGCCGACCCGGCCCGCGTATCAGGCATCCGCGCCGCCGTCACCCGCCGGCTGACGGACTGGGGACTGGACGAGATCATGTTCGCCGCCGAACTGCTGCTCAGCGAGTTGGTCACCAACGCCATCCGCCACGGCAGCGGGCCCATACAGGTACGCCTGATCCATGACCGCGTCCTGATCTGCGAGGTCTCCGACACCAGCAGTACCGCCCCGCACCTGCGCCGCGCAGCGGTCACCGACGAGGGCGGCCGCGGCCTGTTTCTCGTTGCACAGCTCGCCCAGGCCTGGGGCACCCGCTACACCAGAGACGGCAAGGTCATCTGGGCCGAGTGCGCCCTTGACGTCCCTGGAGCCGCCGCAGCCGGGGCAGAGGCCATGGCCGGGATAGATTGGGAGAACAGTCCAGACATTCAATGACTTAAGTGATGTAGTCGGGCAAAATTCCGAATCGTTCCATGAAGCAGTGGTTGATCTCAGAAACGGCGCACTGCGCACTCTTCATGCGGCGCCTTGCCCATGAGTCCTCAGTAGGTTCCTGATCCATAGGGGACGAACTCGGAAGCCGACCCCGGAGAGAGCCCGTGCATGATGCTCCCGACACCCCGATGACGCCGTGCGGGCGCCGAGATCAGGAACCCGTCGTCCGCATACGCGGTCTCAGCAAGCGGTTCGGCGGCACTCTCGCGCTGGCCGAGGTCGACCTCGACATCCATCGAGGCAGCATCCTTGCCCTTCTCGGTCCGAACGGAGCCGGAAAGTCGACGCTGATCAAGGTGCTCGCCGGCGTTCACCACGCCGATGAGGGCGAGGTGACCGTGGCAGGTCACCCGCTCGGCACGAACGCCGCCTCCCGGAGCATGTCCTTCATCCACCAGGATCTCGGTCTCGTCGAGTGGATGACCGTCGCCGAGAACATCGCACTCGGCGCCGGCTACCCGCGCCGCCGCGGACTGGTCTCCTGGCGGCAGGTGCGGGAGCGCTGCACGGAGGCCCTCGAGATCATCGCCGGCCACCTCGCCCCCGACGCCCGCATCGGGGATCTCACCCGCGCCGAGCGTTCCCTGGCCGCCGTCGCGCGGGCCCTGTCGACCCGTGCCGATCTCATCGTGCTGGACGAGCCCACCGCCAGCCTCCCCGCGGCCGACTGCGCCCGCCTCTTCGACGTCCTGCACAAGCTGCGCGACCGCGGCCACGGCATCCTCTACGTCAGCCACCGGCTCGACGAGGTCTACCAGGTCGCCGACACCTTCGCCGTCCTGCGCGACGGCCGGCTCATCAGCCAGGGCGCGCTCGCCGGGCAGAGCCCCGCCCGCCTTGTGCACGACATCGTGGGCCGCGAACCGGCCGACTACCGACCCTCAACCGCCCCCGCCGCCGACGCGTCGGCTGTGCTGAGCCTCGACGGTGTACGGACCGAGAACTCGGGACCGGTCAGCCTCGAGCTGAACGCCGGCGAAATGGTCGGCATGGTGGGCCTCACCGGCGCCGGTCACATGGACCTGGGCCGGGCGCTGATCGGGTCCCGGCCGATCCTGGGCGGGCGGGCACTGCTCGACGGCCGGCCGTACCACCCGCGCACCGTCGCCGCAGCTGTCGACCGCGGTGTCGGTTTCGTGTCCAGCAACCGTCTGGAGGAGGGCTGCGCCGCCGAACTGACCGTACGGGAGAACTTCCTGGCCAACCCTCGGGCGGGCAGCGTGCCGGCGCTGCACTGGACCAGCCCCCGGCGTGAGCGTGCCGAGGCCATGGCCCTGGTCGAGCGTTTCTGGGTGCACCCCCGCGACAGCGAGGCGCCGATCAACACCCTGTCCGGCGGAAACCAACAGAAGATCATGGTCGGCAGGTGGCTCCGGATGCCCCGGCGGCTGCTGATCCTCGAGGAGCCGACGGCCGGCGTGGACATCGGCGCCAAGGCGGAGATCTACCGCCTGCTCGACGACGCGCTGGCGGCCGGGCTCGCCGTCCTTCTCGTTTCCACCGATTTCGAGGAGGTCGCAGGCGTGTGCCACCGCGCCCTGGTATTCGTCCGCGGGACCGTGAAAGCTGAGCTGACCGGTGAGGCCCTCACCGTCACCGAGCTCACGCATACCGCGTCGGCCATGCCACCCCTCACCGGAACGGCGACACCTCGATGACGCCGACGCCACAGACGCCGCCGTCTTCCCCGTCCCGATTCCAGCCAGGCCGCGCGCGCGGGCATCTCATCGGCACCTATGGCCTGCTGGCCCTCGCCGCCCTGCTGTTCCTCGTCTTCTCCCTCGCTTTGCCGGACACCTTCCCCACGCTGGGCAACGTCTCCTCGATCCTTTACAACCAGTCGGTCCCCGCGATCCTCGCGCTCGGCGCGATGGTCCCGATCGTCACCGGCAAGTTCGACCTGTCCATCGGCTACGGCCTCGGTCTCGCGCATGTCATGGTGATGCAGCTGATCGTGGGCGAGGGCTGGCCCTGGCCGTTGGCCTGCCTCGTGGTGATCCTCGGCGGGGCGGTCGTCGGCACCCTCAACGGCATCGTCGTCGAGTTCGCTCAGATCGACTCCTTCATCGCCACCCTCGGCACCGGCAGCATGATGTACGCCGTCACCGGCTGGGTCACCGACGGCGCCCGCATCGTCCCCGGCCCGAACGGCCTGCCCTCGGCCTTCACCGACATCTACGACGCGACGTTCCTCGGCCTGCCCGCCCCCGCCTTCTACGTCCTCGCCCTGGCCGCCGCGCTGTGGCTGCTGCTGGAGCGGCTTCCGCTCGGCCGGTACCTGTACGTCATCGGATCCAACCCCCGCGCCGCCGACCTCGTCGGCATTCCCACCCGCAGATACTCCGTCTTCGCCTTCGCCTGTTCCGGCCTGGTGGTCGGCTTCGCCGGCGTACTGCTGGCCGCGCAGCAGCAGATCGGCAATCCCAGCGTCGGGCTGGACTACCTGCTGCCCGCCTTCGTGGGCGCCCTGCTGGGCTCCACCGCGATCAAGTCCGGCCGGGCTAACGCCATGGGCACGCTCGTCGCCGTGGCCGTCCTCGCCATCGGCCTCGCCGGCATCGGCCAGCTCGGCGCCGAGTTCTGGGCCACCCCGCTCTTCAACGGCGCCACCCTGCTGCTCGCCGTCGGCCTGGCCGGCTACTCCGCCCGCCGCCGCATGCGCTCAGGCGCCACCACGACCCGGGGGAGGCGCCGATCGGCCGGCACCCCTGCGGGAGGCTCCGAAGCCCGCCCCTCGTCGCCTCCGTGACCTGCGGCTGCGTCCCGGCGCTGTCCTCACCACCGCAAGGAGCACCCGTGTTCTCGAACTGCAGGACCGCCCTCACGGCCGGAGCCTTGATGACGCTGGCGGCCACCACCGTCATCGCCGGCTGCGAGCGCGGGTCGGACACCGGCACCGGGAACTCCACAACGGGGACTGCGACCGCCGGTTGCCCCGCCCGCCTCGCAGCCGCGATGACAGCCGTTCGGCAGGCCGAGAAGGCGAACGTCCCCTGGAGCGGCCCCACCAGCGGTCCTGCAGCGGTTTCGGACAAGACCATCGTCTATGTCGCGCAGACCATGACCAACCCCGGTGTCGCAGGCGCCGCCAGCGGCATGAGGGAGGCAGCGAAGGTCATCGGCTGGAACGTCCGCGTGATCGACGGAGGGGGCACCCCCGCCGGCATCCAGGCGGCATTCAGCCAGGCCGTCGCCCTGAAGCCCTCCGGCATCGTCATCGGAGGATTCGACCCCAATGCGACCTCGCGGCAGGTTGCGCAGGCCGACGAGGCGCACATCCCGCTCGTCGGCTGGCACGCGGTCGGCTCCCCGGGCCCGAGCCGGCACCCCAGGCTCTTCAGCAATGTGACCACCCGGGTCGAGGACGTCGCGAAGATCAGCGCCGACTGGATCATCGCGCACTCCGGCGGCAACGCCGGAGCCGTCGTCTTCACCGACGCCTCGATCCCCTTCGCCAAGTACAAGTCCGAACTGATCAAGAAGCAGCTGGCCACCTGCGCCGGCGTGAAGCTCCTGGCCTACGAGAACATTCCGATCTCTGACGCGAGCACCCGCACCCCCCAGGAGGTCTCCTCCCTCCTCTCCCGCTTCGGCGACAAGTGGACCCACTCCGCCGCCATCAACGACCTGTACTTCGCCGACGCCGCCCCCGCCCTGAGTGCGGCCAGCAAGCCGGGTTCCGGCCCTCCCTTCAACATCGGCGCGGGCGACGGCGACCCGTCTGCCTTCCAGCGCATCAACAGCAAGCACTTCCAGGCCGCCACCGCACCCGAGCCCCTGTCCCAGCAGGGCTGGCAGATCATCGACGAGTTCAACCGGGCCTTCGCCTCCCAGCCGGCCAGCGGATACGTCGCCCCGGTCCACATCGCCACGGCCGCCAACAGCAAGGGAGCCACCGCCTGGGACCCGCCCGGCTACCGCGAGGCGTACCGGAAGATCTGGGGCAGGTGACCGCTCGGCAGGGTCGGGCCGGATGCCATCCGGGCCGGATACTCGATGGGGCCGGATACTGATGAACGACTCCCGGGCTCGGCCGGTCCGAGCCGCTCCCGCAGCGTGATGTCCGAATCCCGCCGGTCAGAGCGGCGTACGAGCCGCATAGTTGATCGCAGAACGCGATTCAAGGGTTTTGGAAAGGAACGAGCCCGATGACGCTCTACACGACGATGGACAGCCCGCTCGGCGAACTGCTGCTGGTGGGCGAGACGTCGGCCACCGCGAAGGGCGGCACCCGGCTAGCCTCACTCTCGATGCCGGGCCAGAAGCGCGGCGCCGTGGTCCAGGTCGGCTGGACCGAGGACGCGGCCGCGTTCACGGAGATCGTCTCCCAGCTGCGCTCGTACTTCGACGGCACGCTGACCCACTTCGACATCGAGTGCGTCACCAGCGGTTCGGAGTTCCAGCAGCGGGTGTGGAAGGCCCTGGAGGCCATCCCGTACGGCACCACCCTCAGCTACGGGGACATCGCCACGCAGATCGGCGCCCCGAGGGCGGCGGTGCGTGCGGTCGGTACGGCGATCGGCGCGAACCCGCTGCTGGTCATACGGCCCTGCCACCGCGTGATCGGCGCCGACGGCGCCCTCACCGGCTACGCCGCCGGCCTGGAGCGCAAGCTCCGGCTACTGGACCTGGAACGCGTCCACCAGCCCACCTGAAACGTCCCCTGGCAGAGCCCCCGATTCGGGCCGAAGAGCCGGCCAGGCCGCCACACCCCCGCACTGCCGGCCTACGGGTGCCGCACCCGAAAGATCCGGTACGAGGCGTGGTTGTCGTCCTCCGGAGCGTCGAGTCCCTCGATGTGCTCAACCAGCAGTCCGTGCTCAACGAGCAGCTTCCCCCACAACTCCGGGGTGAGGACCCACATCTGGACGGTGCCTTCGCCGCCGCGGCGAGATGCAGGATCTCAGGGCGGGCTGCGACGGCCGGGGACGGGCCGTCGCCATGGGAGTTGGTGTGCAGAGCTGTGAAGCACAGCAACCCGCCGGGCTTGAGCGCCCGCAGCCAGTGCGGGCAGCAGCCGGGGACCCGCACACCTTCTGACTAGCGGATCGGCGCCGCTGCCGGCCATGCGTGGGGGAACGGCACACGCAGCGATTCAGCCGTGACCGGGGTGTGTTCGGCGGCGGCGTGCAGGCGTCCGTCGCGCAAGACGACGGCGCCGCTGCGGAGCATCGTGTCGACCAGTTCGGCGGCCAGTGCCTCGGGCGTCCTGCCCAACAGCCGTGCCGCGTCCGTCAGCCACGCCCGTGCGTGCAGGTAGGGCTCGACCTCGTCGGCGGGAATCCCGTCACGGATCATCAGGGCGAACGCGAAGATCCGTCGCGCGCCGTACCAGACCGCCCCGGCCGGGTCGTCGACGAGCCGCTGGGCGCGGCGCAGTGCGGCGGCGAACGCGGCACCGGGATCGGCGGGGAGCGGACCGTGCGAGGGCAGCAGCACCCGCGGGGCCAGATCTGCCATCCGCTGGAGGGAGGCCAGTGCGATGGCGGCCGCATCGGGCCCGTCGAGCGCGAGGTTCACCCAGCCGACGTCGTAATCCGACAGCGCGTCACCGACCACGAGGAGTCGCTCCTCCGGCAGCCACAGCGCCAGGTGGCCGGGGGTGTGCCCGGGCGTGTGTACGACCTCCCAGTCGGCGTCCCCGAGCCGCAGGATCTGCCCCTCGTCGAGCGGCACGTCGACGGTGTAGGGGCTGACCGGCTGGTCGAGGTACTCCGCCACGCAGCAGCCCGCATCCCGCCGGGCGACAGCCTGCGCGTCCGGAGCGCCGGCCGCGATCCCGGCGCCCATCGCCTGCAGCAGCGCATTGCCGCCGACGTGGTCGGAGTGCCAGTGGGTGTTCACGACCAGATTGATGTGCCCGGTCTGTGCGCGTGCCCAGGAGGGTCTTCAACTGTTGGTGGTTTTGCTGTGGTTTCCTGCATGAATCGGGTGGTGTCGCCGGGGTGCGTGTCTTTGTGTGATGGTCGGTCGTTAGACCGATCGGATACCGGGGGTGTGCCCGGTTCGATGCCGCGTGGGGGTGGTGGGTGTGGGTCGGTTGATGGCGACGGCTCCGTGCACCGCCTTCCGTGGTGTGGTTGAGAGCAGTGGTGAGCGGGTCGGGCGGCGGCTGCTGTTCGAGCGGGTGTCCTTCCTGACGGACCTGTGCGGAGACCTCACCCGGCAACTGGTGGCCGCCCGGTGGGACGAGGACTCACTGGATGTGCTGGCCGCCGGGGTCGACGGGCAGGGTGAATCACTGCCGTCCAAGGGGTGGATGGCGCTGAGGCGTCTGAGCTGGGCGAAGGCCGCCACCCCGGCCGAGGGGGTGTATGTCTCGGACCGGGTACGCCGGGCGGCGGAGGAGTACGCAGCGCGGACCCTGCGGCTGACCGTGCACCGACGCACCCTGGTCGCGGCCATCCTGGCCACTTGGCCCGCCGATCCCCGTCGGCGCAGCGAGGCGGAGTGGACGGCGCTGCGGGCCGTCCTGCCCGCCGGGGTCAGTGGTGCGGAGATCCGCAACCGGACCCGGCAGGCGAACGCCTATATGCGTGAGCACGGGCGGCTTCCGGTCGGGTTGTGTGAGCTGGAGGGCCCGCCCGAGGTCGCCGCGCAGGTACTCCTGGCGGCGATGGACCGCCAGCAGGTCACCCTTCAGCGGGTGGACGGTACGACGGCCAGGTTGCGGGTCAAGCTCCCGCTGTGCGCGGCCCCGGCCTCGGGAAGGGAGTGGGCCTGGCACGTGCTCGACCTGCGGCTGCCGGGCACCGTCGGCCCGGACGCGGTGCTGCACACCCCAACCCTGCGCCCCACCCGGGCCGGGCGGATCGCGGTGGACCTGCCGCACACGCGCCCCGCCCCGGCCACCAACGCGTCCGGGCACCGGGTGGCGGTCGGGTTCGACTGGGGCGTCAACACCCTGCTCACCGGCATCGTGGGCCGCCTGTCCGGCCAGGGCCCAGGCCGCAGGGTGGTCACCGACGGCCGCCCCCTGATCTTCGACGCCACCACGGTCAGCGCGAAACTGCACCGGCTGCGCAGCCACCGCGAACACCTCGCCGCCAAACGTGACCACTATCAACAGCTCGCCAACGGGCTCGGCGCCCCACACCGGGCCTGGGGCGAACTGCTGGACCGGGCTGCGGTGCTGGAGGTGGAGCATGAGCGGGTGTGTGCCCGTATCCGTCACCTCAACCAGGCGCTGGCGTGGTCGGCGGCGCGCTGGGCCGTCGACCAGACAACCGCACTCGGCGCCACCGTCATCTACCTGGAGGACCTGGCCACCCTTCAGGCGCGCGGCCGCAGGCGCGGCAACGCCCGGCTGTCCGGGCAGGTGCGCGGCACCCTCGCCGAAGCCATCCGGCACCTGGCCGCCAAGGCGGGGATCGCGGTGGTCACCGTCCCGGCCCGCGGCACCTCCGCCCGCTGCCCCGCATGCCTCGCTCCGCTCGGACACCATCCCGCACCGGACCGGCTCGATGAACGCGGCTGGACCTGGGCCCACTGTGCCCGCTGCGGGCTGTCGATGGACCGCGACCATGCTGCCGCCCGCCGGATCGCCGCGCGTGGCCTGCTCGCCCAGACGCACACCGTCACCGAACGCGCCACCGGTACCCGCACCATCCGCACCACGGTAGAGGGCACCGTCCGCTCGGTGCGCCGCCCGAAGAAGACCACCCGCCGCCTGCGCCGCGCCCGCCAGGCCTCCACGGCCCCGGCCCGGCCGCGCGGGCCGAAGACCACCCCGGGCAAGAGCCGCCCCACCCCCGGCAGACCGGCCAACACACCCCGTCGGCGCGCCCCACACGCCGCGGGACAACAGGCCCCGGCCCCCGCTGAGGCCGTGAAGACTTCCCGCCGTATGCCCGAAGCGCGTACGGTCCCCGCCACCACCCCCACCCGGGTGGTAAAGCGTCCGGCGGGGCATGACACCCAGACACCCGCCCTTCCCGGTCCGGTGCCAGGTCATGGAGTACCCGCCCCACCCCGGCCGGAGCCTCCTCCGGCCGGCCGGGCGCGGCTCTCACGCGGAACCTGTCGGCGACGCACCCGCGCCGCCGAGCGGACCGGCTTCCACCACCTGCACGCCACCGAAGTCCACACCCTCACCCCGAGGTTCGGACCTCCAGGCGACAGACGGCCACGCCGCGCCCGAAAAGCCTGAAACCCACAGGCACACACAGAGTTCCCGAGACGCTGTCTCCTCGGCGTGGCCGACGAACCCGCTGTCGACCAGGGCCGGTTGCCGCCCGTGCAGCAGAAGCAGGTTGGCGTCGGGAAACGGCCTGCGCTGCCAGGTCACCCAGGCGGGCAGTAGCTCGGCGCCGCGATCCGCCGGCGAACTCACTGCTCGGGCCTGTTCACGCGGATCAGCGTCTGCTGTCCGTTGGCGACGAGCGAGCGTCGGCCGTCCTGGACGCCGAATACCTCCAACTGGCACACGGTCAGGGTGCGTCCGGACTTCAGGACGGTTCCGACCGCCTCGATGTGGTCGCCGATGGCGGGCGCGAGAAGGTTGATCTTGTACTCGACGGTGAGCACCTCGGTGTTCTCGGGGAACAGAGTGAAGGCCGCGTAGCCGCCTGCGCTGTCCGCGATGGCGCTGGTGGCGCCGGCGTGGAAGTACCCGTGCTGCTGGGTCACTTCGGGCCGGCTGGGGAGCACGATGTGCACGCGGCCGGACGCGATGCGGGTTATGCGTG
Organism: Streptomyces sp. NPDC002896; assembly: GCF_040295225.1. Lineage (NCBI taxonomy): Bacteria > Bacillati > Actinomycetota > Actinomycetes > Kitasatosporales > Streptomycetaceae > Streptomyces > Streptomyces sp. NPDC002896. Next base: position 90,366 of record NZ_JBEOVA010000029.1, read on the forward strand.
CACCGAGGTGGCTCATCAGCCCTTGGCGGTCGAAACTGGCCTGGATGCGCGCCTGTACGTCCGGGCTCGCCTGTTCCTGTTGCGCCTGGTCTTCCACATGCTCTCCTTCGCGGACATCACAGTGTGTGAACGGGTGAGGTGGGTCCGTCAGCCGGCCAGGCGTTCCACCAGCAGGAACCCTCCGATGGCGATCATCATGGCACCGGAGGCGCGGGTGACCGCCCGGGCCGCTGAGGGCCGGGTCTTCAGCACGGTGCGGGCGAGCACGCCGACGGCGAGGTAGACCACGGCGCAGGCGGTCATGTGGAGCGTGCCGAGCAGCCCGGTCTGGGCGGCAACGGGCCAGCTGCCTGCGGTGTCGATGAACTGTGGGAACAGCGAGAAGTACAGCAGCAGCGCCTTGGGGTTCAGCCCGCTGATCCCAGCGCCCTTCAGCATGATCTGCCGGCGCGAGGACGCCATGGTCTCCGTGGACGCGGTCAGGCCGGCGGGCCGTGTCAGCACGCCCCAGCCGAGCCACACCAGGTAGGCGGCCCCGAGGACGGTCAGCGCGGTGAGCAGGGTCGCCGAGCTTGCCACGATCACCACCAGGCCGGCCACGGCGAGCAGCGTGTATCCCGCGTATCCGGCTATCAGCCCGGCAACCGCCGGGACGACCGACCGGTCCCGCAGCCCAGCGGCGATCGCGTAGGCCCAGTCGGCGCCGGGGGTGAACACCAGCAGCAGATCCACTGCCAGGAAAGCCGCCATCGTCGTCGTGTCCATGGTCGATCCCTCTCACGTTCCTTGCTCTGAGAGGGAAGACTAGGTGCGATATGCCCGAAAGTGTTTTCATCTTTACCCCACTACCGCGCTCAATGGGGGAGAATATTGCTCATGGATGCCCTGGACCGGAAGATTCTTACCGAGCTGCAGCAGGACGGCCGCCTGACGGTCACCGAACTTGCCGCCCGCGTGCAACTGAGCGTCTCGCCCTGCCACCGACGCCTGCGCGACCTCGAACGAGAGGGCGCGATCCGCGGCTACCGCGCCGTCGTCGACCCGGCCGCAGTCGGCCTGAACTTCGAAGCCGTGGTCTTCGCCACCCTGCGCTGGGAGGACCGCGACACCGTCGCCGCCTTCGAAGAAGCCGTGGCCGCCGTCCCGCACGTTATCCAGGCTCAGCGCCTGTTCGGCGAACCCGACTACCTCCTACGCGTCGCCACCACCGACCTCGCCGCCTACCAGCAGCTCTACGACCAGCAGCTCGCCACCTTGCCGGGCGTCCAGCGCCTGACCTCCACCCTGGTCATGAAGAACGTCGTCCACGACCGCCCGCTGCCCGAGTAGCCATCCCGCCGTGCCGTTGAGATGCCGCCCGCCTTCGGTGATCGTCTGGCCCGACCCACTTCGTCGTCAGCGGTCCAGGGACAAGGCGAGCAGTTCGGCGAACAGTCCGCCGGCGTGGACGAGTTCGTTGTATGAGCCCTGTTCGATGATTCGGCCGTTCTCCATCACGAGATCCGGTCCGCGCTCGCCGTGATGGTCGCCGTGCAGGCGCCCGCCCTCGTCTCAGCGCTCGGCATCGGCCTGGCGGTCTGGGCCGCGCTATACCTCTTCCTGCGGCTGTGACCCGGCCGTCACGCCCGACCGGGGCGGGCCCGACAGCCCTGCCCGTTCGGGCCTCGCGCCCGGGGTTTCTCGTCAACTCCCTCCCGAGAGAGCCCGCCTGCACCCATGATCCTGACGTGGCATCACTCCTACGCAGGCGTCAGGCTCCACGAGGCCGGTACACGCCGAACCTCTGGTCCGTCTGGCTCGTAGCATCTCCTGGCCCGCGTCGTCGTCGGCGCCCTCAGTTTCGGGCTCCATCACGGCGTCTAACGGCCTGCTCTCCGATGCGGCCGCCAGCCAGAAGCCACGCAAACCCGTCGACATCAACGACGTCATCCGAACAACCGTCACCGTCCTGGAGCCCCGTTCACCGGGCTGGGCCCGCGCGCCTTCGGCAAGTGGGTGGACCGTGCTGCGTCGTAAGGGCGCCGACACCCCGCCTTCCCATGCCGGTGCCCGGGTGTTCGGAGATGTCACAGGCGGGGTTGCTGTCTCGTCGTACGAGGTGCAGGCAATCCTCGATCAAGGAGTAGACGATGAACCTCGCGCTGTGGATCACTGCCGGACTGCTGGCCGCAGTAGCCCTGACCGGCGGCATCAGCAAGACATTCGTACCCAAGGAGAAACTGGCTGCGGCCCATGGTGGGGGATGGACCGAAGGCGCCGGCGTCGGCTTCGTCAAGACCCTCGGCGTCCTCGAGCTCCTGGCTGCGTTGGGCTTGATCCTGCCAGCCGCGGTCGACATCGCACCGGTTCTGGTGCCGGTGACTGCCGTCTGCTGGGTCTTGCTGATGGTCGGCGCGATGGTCACCCATGGCCGACTCGGCGAATCCAAGTTTGTGGTGCTGAACCTGATCTATCTCGCGCTTGCGGCATTCATCGCGTGGGGCCGCTTCGGCCCCGAGTCCTTCACCGGCTGACCGGCGGCCAACACACAGTTCCCGATCATCCAGCCCCGTCTCATTCAGGACCGGGGGTTCAAAAACGCCTGAGACGGCTGGGCTGTCTCGTCTCGGGGGTCGATCATGGAGGGTGATGATCATGCGAGTGTTCGTGGCAGGCGGGGCCGGGGCGATGGGGCGGCGCCTGGTGCCGCAGCTCGTGGCGCGGGGGCACCAGGTGACGGCGACGACGACGAGCGCGGCCAAGCTGGGCGTGGTGGAGCAGCTGGGCGCGCAGGGGGTGGTGATGGACGGGCTGGACGCGGTGTCGGTCGGCGAGGCGGTGGGCGCGGCCCGGCCGGACGCGATCGTGCACCAGATGACCGCGTTGTCCGTGGCGCATGCGGGCAAGCCCGATTTCAAGCACCCCGACCGATGGGCCGCCCCCACCATCAGGCTGCGCACCGAAGGGACGGATCACCTGCTGGCCGCCGCCGAGGCGACCGGCGTCTCGCACGTCGTCGCGCAGTCCCTCGCCACCTGGAACGCAGCCCGCGAGGGCGGCTGGGTGACCGAGGACGACCTGCTGCCGCCCGAGGAGCTGTCGGAGAAGTTGCGTACATCGGCGGAGGCGCTGCGCTACGTCGAGGACGTGGTCGTCAAGGCCGGCGGCGCGGTACTGCGCTACGGGCCGTTCTACGGGCCGGGCGCCACCGATGATCAGGTCAAGCTCGTGCGCCGGCGGAAGTTCCCGCTGGTCGGGGGCGGCAACGGCTACTTCTCGTGGGTGCATCTCGACGACGCGGCGAGCGCTACCGTCCTGGCCGTGGAGCAGAAGGCGGCGGGCGTGTTCAACATCGTCGACGACGAGCCCGCCCCGGTCAGCGCGTGGCTGCCGTATCTGGCTGCGTGCGCGGGGGCGAAGCGGCCGATGAACATCCCCACGTGGCTGGCCCGACTGCTGGCCGGGGACATGGCGGTGGCGATGATGACCGAGGGGCTCGGCTTCTCCAACGCCAAGGCCAAGCGGGAACTCGGCTGGCAGCTGCGCTACCCCTCGTGGCGCCAGGGCTTCAAGGAGGAGCTGGCATGAGCAGGACCGAGGAGTTCCAGGAGCTGCGGCCGCTGCTGTTCTCGATCGCCTACCGGATCCTGGGCAGCGTGAGCGAGGCCGAGGACGTGGTCCAGGAGACCTGGCTGCGCTTCGAGGCCTCCCCCGCACAAATCAGGTCGGCCAAGGCCTTCCTCTCGGCCGCGGTGACCCGGATCTCGATCGACGTGCTGCGCTCGGCCCGCGTCCGTCGGGAGGAGTACGTCGGGCCGTGGTTCCCCGAGCCGCTGCTCGCCGACCCTTACGAGGATCCGGCGCGGTCGGCGGAGCTGGCCGATTCGGTGTCGATGGCGGCCCTGTTGCTGCTCGAGCGGCTCAGCCCGCTCGAGCGGGCGGTCTTCGTACTGCGGGAGGTGTTCGACTTCGGCTTTCCCGAGGTCGCGTCGGCGGTGGGGCGCTCGGAGGCGGCGTGCCGCCAGCTGGCGGTACGGGCGCGGCGCCATATGGCCGCGGGCCGGCCCCGCTTCGAAGCGGACCGCAAAGAGCGGGAGGAACTGGCGTCGCGGTTCTTCGACGCCCTCCGCGAAGGCGACGTCGCCGGCCTGCAGGACCTGCTCGCCGCCGACGTATCGATGGTCGGCGACGGTGGCGGCAAGGCCCCGCAGCTGGCCAGGGCCGTCATCGGCGCCGAGAACGTGGCCCGGCTGCTTGCCTCCGTCTTCCCTTGGATGGCCCGGATCGACGTGACGTTCGAGCCGCACGAGGTCAACGGCCAGCCGGGCGCGATCTTCCGCGACCGGGACGGCAAGGTGCTCCACACCCTGGCGCTCGATGTACTCGACGGGCAGATCCAGACGATCCGCTCGGTGATCAACCCCGACAAGCTCGGGCACGTGGGCCCAGTAGCGGACGCCTGGGCAATCGACCGCGAAGTAAGACAGGCGCGCCGCCCCACGGAATAACCGCAACAGCCGACCGCACCTCGAACGCCCTACAAGCAGCTCAACACCTTCACCGGCAGGAGTACTTCGCCATCCCGGGGGATGCGCGACGTGTCATGAGGGATTCCTTCCGTGCGAGGTCTCCGGCCACTCATGGGAGGCACCCTGCGCGGGCGGCGGGGACGGGGCGAGCGACGCACGGTCCGGGGCGGTCCAACTGGCCAACAGGGCAAGGGCCTGCGCGGAGGCGGAGCCGGGCTCGGCCGTGTACAGGCACATGTGCTGGTCGGGATCGGCGGGGAAGGCCAGCGTCTCGTGCTGAAGGGTCAGTTCGCCGACCACGGGGTGGTAGAAGTGCTGGGTGCCGTGGGCGCACTGGTCCACCCGGCGGCTGGCCCACCAGCCATTGAACTCGGGAACCCTGACGCACAGTTCGTCGATCAACTCGTTGAGCCCGGGGTCGTCGGGGTGACGTCCGGTGGCCAGGCGCAGGTTGGCGACAACGGTCGAGGCCACCTCGTCCCACTCCGGGTACAGGTCACGGGCTGCGGGGTCGAGTAGGACGTAGCGGGCGAAGTTGCGCTCGCGGTGCGGCAGTGCCTCGAAGTCCGTGAGCAGCGCGCGGGCGAGATGGTTGGAGGCCAACACCTCCTGCCGGTGGTTGGCGACGAAGGCGGGTGAGACGCCGCCCAGGACGTCCAGCATGCGATGGACATCCGCGCGGACGCGCGGCGCACTGCCAAAACGGCGGCGGGTCGCTCCGGCGGCGCGGGGACGGGCGAGTTCGAGGAGGTAGTCCCGCTCGGTGTCGTCCAGGCGCAGGGCGCGGGCCACGGAGGTCAGGACAGCCTCGGAGACGTTGGGGTGCCGGCCCTGTTCGAGGCGGGTGTAGTAGTCCGTGCTCACTCTGGTCAGGAGCGCGACCTCCTCGCGGCGCAGCCCCGGCACCCTGCGCACGCCGCCGTGCACCGGCACGCCCGCGGCCTCCGGCCGCAGCCGGGCTCGAAGGCGAGGCGAAGCGCGGCTTCTGCCCGACCTGTGGCAGCCGCGTCGCGGCGATCGACAGCGACATCCCTGAGATCGGCATCAACGTCACCGCCCTCGACGACACCAGCGGCACAGACCTTGTGCCCATCCACGCGTCCTTCCACGACAGCGCCGTGCGCTGGCTGCCCCCGGTGCCGGAGACCGAGCACAGCGCGGCCGGTTGACCGCCGTCCACTGGCCGGCGACTTCACCCGCACCCTCGATGATCCCGGCCGGGATCCCGTCCTCGCCCGCCAGCAGGGCGCTAACTCCCGGGCCGGGGCCCGCAGTGGGACCTGCTCGGCCAGGATGACGGAGAACTCTGCGAGAGCCGTCCGGTAGTCCAAGACGGTCTAGGGGATGCTCAACCAGGACGACTTCAGAAAGGCGCTGGGCTACGTCCTAGAGGCATTCGGGCCGTCTACACCTGACGAGAAGAAAGCGAACGACCACATCCCAGGACTTTGAGAACTGTGGGCCGCTTCGAAGAATCTGGGTGAGTGGAACATCGGGAGATCGGCGAAGAACTGAGAGTCGCCCGCCACATGCTCCCCTGCATCGGGAACATGCTCGGCAACGAGAACACACACAGGTTCATCAATTTCATCGAAGCGGCTTACATCGCGCCGGTGAACGAGGCACAGTCGGCCTGACAGGAGCTGCTCGTCCGAACCGTCGGGTGGCCGTCCCACTCCTTCGACGGCCACCACCGCTGTGACTGAGCACTTCAGTTGGCGGATGAGCGATTGAATTGGCGGAGCCACGTTCAGGGCGCCGCAGGACTGAGCCCGGTTCGCTTGACGCGCAGGTTGCTGACGGATCGACGTCCGGGTCGGCTATGGTGCAGGCATGTGCTGCTGCGCTGCTATGACTACCCGTACCGCCGCTTTGCGGCGGTATCCGAGGTTGCCGTAACTACGGCCCCTTGCTGATGTACCGCCGGATCAGTGTTCTGTCGGCAGTCACACACTTGTTTCTGTGCTGCCGGGCCATCCTGCCTGATCAGGGGAGACATGTCTCAGTCGCAGCGTTTCGATTCACAGTACGAAAACCCATTCCCGTTCCCATGCCCGCATGCAGCCGGACCCGTTGTCACGCAGGACCCGGGTGTCGCCACCCTGCTCCTGATGGTCGGGCTCCCCGGAGCCGGGAAGACCACCCGGGCCAATGAGCTCGCCGTAACGCATCTGGCGCTGCGGCTGACCCCGGATCACTGGATGGTCCCGCTCTTCGGCGATTCGATGGCCGACGGCAAGCGCTTTGTGCTCGAAGGGCGGCTCATCTCGGTCGCCCTGCAGGCGCTGCGGCTGGGGGCCAGTGTCGTGCTCGACTACGGGCTCTGGGACCGCGATGAACGGTCGGCACTGCGCTGGCTGGCACGGTCGGTTGGGGCAGCATGCCAGGTGGTCTACCTGCCCGTGGACAAGGACGTCCAGCTCGCCCGCATCGCGCACCGCCAGGCGACGGCACCGCATCAGACGTTCCCGATGAGTGAGGCCGACGTAGACCGATGGCGGGAGAAGTTCCAGGTGCCTGACGCCGCCGAACTCGACGGCGGCGAGATTCCGACCCCGCCGGCGGGCTGGCCGGGCTGGCCGGAGTGGGCGGTAGACCACTGGCCCTCGTGCACCGATAGCTAACCCGGCTGTCCCGCCTGGGAGCGTCTTGACGGCGTTCGTGCTGGCCTGCGGTGCCGCTGTCGTGTTGCCCCAGGCCAGCACACGCGTCTCCTGTGCCGGGCCACGATAGTTGGCACTAATCGGGCTGTGTGACCTGGGGCTCCCGACGGCCTGGCCACGCTAGTTGGCACCGTCTGGCCAAGATTCTTGGCATCTGTAATGAATTGCCACGTTTGTTGGCACCGGCGCCATGGTTCAGCGCGGCAGCGAGGCCGGCGCGCATGGGGTTGTAACGGCGACAGTCTCGTCGCTTGGTTCCTTGCCGCTTTCACGTGACCTTCGGCGATTTCTACAGGCCGCCCAGTCGCTTGTTCATCGTGTCGAGTGTCGGCCAAGGAGCACCGTCGTGCAGTGCGCGCAGAAATTCTTCTCCGAATCGCCTCCCGTTCGGAAACTGGTCGCCAAGCTCCCAACGCCACGCGGCGACCATCGCGAGGACGAGCTGTCGGCACTCGTCCAGCAGCCCTTGGTCGACGTTCGGGTAGTGCTCGGAGACCGCCTCGGGAACATGGGCGAGGTCGAACTCGACGGGTCCGCGGCAGCACGTCTCAAGGTCGATGAACAACGGGCCGTTCTTCGTGCTGAGCACATTGCCTGGATGCGGCTCGCCGTGGAGCAGCTGCTCCACGGCGCCGCGGTCGTCGATCGCTCGTCGCAGGCTTGCTAGCCTGCCGCTGAGGAACACGCGGTCTGCGTCGGCGAGCTCCGGCGAGCGATCCCGGTCGGCGACAACTTCTTCCGCCTCCGTGATCCGGTCCGTGAACCTCGGGCTCGGCACATCGACCTTGCGCATGCCGGCGTGCAGCTGCTCCAGCGCCTTGGCGTAGTCGACTGGTGAGGTGTGAGGTGTCACGGGCTCGTAGTAGGTCCACATCGTCACTGCGAAGCCATCGCGCGTGTACACACGCGGGTCCGCCCGAGGCTCCAAGGGACACACCGGGCATCCGACCTCGGCGAGCCGCTGAGCGAGCTCGACTTCGAACTGTGCAACCTCTTGTCCCACAGGGGCGACCCGGGCAAGGACGCCGCATGGCGTCAGCCGCAGTGCCAGCTTGTTCGAGTTGTGGAGAACGATCGCGTCGTCGGCCAGCAGGTCGAGCGATGCGGCGACCGAAGTCGCAGCCGCGATCGCACGCGTGACGTCGGTCATCTCCACCCTCGAATCTTGGCATAGATGAGCGAGGGCGGTGCCAACCAGCGTGGCCAGGTGCCAACTATCGTGGCTCGGCACAGCTCCGCGGGCGGCTGGCGTAGCTCAACTCGCCAACTCAACCACTCACTCGCCAACTGAAGCGCTCAGTCACAACCGCACGCCACCACACAGAGGAGCACAAGACGTGAACACATCGACTTGACAGGGAACTGTGCTCCTGCGAGCACTGCACGCTCCTCTCCGGCTCGCCAGCGATGGCATGGGTCGGGTTCCGCAGGGAGGAGCTGACCTGGACCGGCCCCGGAGGTGAGCCGACCTGGTTCTCGACCTGGCTTCTCCGAACTACCAGGGGTGTCCCGTGGGGTCTGTACGGTCACTGGTGTAACTCCCGAGCTGGAAGCGACAGTTGATGACTGACGTGGTGAGTGACACCAAGGCCCCGGAGGTGCCCGTGGA